>CAXMLT010000493.1:0-14625 GCA_964194245.1 uncultured Hyphomicrobium sp. | reverse complement strand
GGCTGGTTGGCCCGAGCGGCCATGTTCCCCCCTTCGAGCCGCTGCCGCTGAACGTCGCAAGGCTGCGCCGGCACCTCCGGATCAACAATATCGCGAACGTAACCGTGCATCCGGTAGCGGTGAGCGACAAGACAGGCGTTGCCAAGTTCTGCTCCTACGCCCATTCCGCAATCGGCCACATCTCAGGCGACGGCACGTTGGCCGTAGAATGTGTGGCCTTGGATGATCTGGACCTTCCGCTGCCTCGTGCCATCAAGATCGATATTGAGGGTGGCGAAAGCCTCGCACTCTGCGGCATGACCAGGATATTGCGAGCCGCCCAGCCATTTCTCCTCGTCGAGGGACACAACAAGGCCAACTAGGCCGCGAGCGACCGCATTGCCGCATCCGCGTCGTACCCTTGCTTTGCGCAGCATGCTGATGTCTTCAGCCGATCTGTTCATCGACCGGTTCTATGAGCTGGTCATTCTCGGCGGTCCTGGAACCCAAAGGCTGGAGCGGCTCAATAAAGCGCGGAATCCTGCCGCGCTCTGAGGCCGCTCACGTCGGGCTACACGCGAGGCGCACGGCTTCCCCCACGCGACCAATTCGACTTTCGTCGGAAGCGTTGCCGGACCGGGCTTCCCGGAGCCCAAGCGCGACATATATCCGATAGGCGGCAGCGTTACCTCTTGCTTAGCAAAGCCATCATTCAATCCCTCGACGAGGCCAAGTCCGGCCGACGTCCCTGAAAGGATCGCCCACATGACGGCAGTCATCCGAGCCTACGCGTTGTTGTTCCTGCTCGCCGCAGTCATTGCGGCACCCTCGGCCAGCGCGGAGGAGCCGGCAAAGCAGATCGCGCTGTCGGGCGACCGTGCCTACCCGGAGAGCATCGCAGCGGCGGCCGACGGAACCCTCTACGTGAGCAGCCTCGCATCGGGCGGCATCTGGCGCATCAAGCCGGGCGCCGCCACGTCCGAGTCGTGGATCGCCCCCGGGACGTACGACACGCGCTCCACCTTCGGCATCTTGGTCGACGACAAGAAGGGCCTGCTCTGGGTTTGCTCCAACGACATCTCCGCGCTCGGCGTACCGGGGCCGGGCACGGCGACGGGCAGCAACCTCAAAGCCTTCGATCTGATCTCCGGTGAGGGCAAGATGAGCGTGCCGTTCCCCGGCACTGGCAACATCTGCAACGACATGGCGATCGGCGCCGACGGCGCGCTCTATGCGACGAACTCGCTGAAGCCGCAGATTCTCCGCCTGACGCCCGGCGCGACGAGCCTGGAAGTGTTCGTCGAGAGCCCGGTGTTCGAGCCCAAGGACGGCGCGGGCCTCGACGGCATCGCCTTCGGTGCCGACGGCAACCTCTACGTCAATACGTACACGAACGGAGCTTTCTTCCGCGTCGACGTGAAGGACGGCGCAGTCGGCAGCGTCAAGAAACTCGCCCCGTCGCGCGCCTTGAAGTTTCCCGACGCGCTGCGGCCGGTCGGCGGGCAGTCGTTCGTAATGGCGGAAGGCGGCGGCACGCTCGATCGCGTCACGATCGACGGCGACGCCGTTCAGGTCGAGACCGTGCGTGAGGGGCTGGCCGGTCCGACCGGCGTGGCGCTGGTCGGCAACACGCTCTGGGCTCCCGAGGGGCAGCTCTCCCATCTGTTCGATGCCAAGGCTGGACCGCCCAGTCTTCCGTTCCAGGTCGTCGGCGTCCCGGCGGCGAAGTGAGGAGGCGACAATGACATCGCAATTTGTACGTCCCGGCTCGCTTGCGCTCGCAGCCCTCGTCGCGGGCGGCGCCCTCCTAGTGCACAGCGCCGCGTTGGCGCTCGCAGCCGAGGCCTGTCCGCAGACCGATACCGGCATCACGGTGCCAAAGGGATTTTGCGCCACCGTATTCGCCGACTACGTCGGGCATGCGCGGCAGATGGCCGTGGCGCCGGACGGCACCGTCTATGTGAACACGTGGAGCGGCGTCTATTACAACAACGATACGCCGCCGGCGGGCGGCTTCCTCGTCGCGCTCAAGGATACGAAGGGAGCCGGCAAGGCGGACCAGGTCGCGCGCTTCGGGCAGACGGCCGCCGAGGGCGGGCACGGCGGCACCGGCATCGCGTTCTACAAGGATGGGCTTTACGCGGAGATCAACGACCGCATCGTGCGCTACGCACTGAAGGACGGAGTGCTCGCGCCACCTGAGAAGCCCGTGACCGTGCTCAGCGGCATGCCGATCACCGGCGACCACCCGATGCATCCCTTCGCGATCGATGCCGAGGGAAACCTGTTCGTCTCTATGGGCTCGGCGACAAACACGTGCGAGGTGAAGAACCGCATGCCGCATTCGCCCGGCAACGATCCCTGCACCGAGCTCGAGACGCGCGCTGGCACCTGGCGCTACGACGCCAGCAAGACTGATCAGGTGTTCTCGCCCAAGGAGCGCTATGCCTCGGGCATCCGCAACGGCGAGGGCTTCGACTTCGATGCCGCCGGGCGCCTCTTCGTAACGCAGCACGGCCGCGATCAATTGCACGAGGGCTGGCCCGAGCTTTACTCGGTCGATCAGGGCTTCGAGCTGCCAGCCGAGCAGATCATGATCCTCAAGCAGGGCGCGTGGTACGGCTGGCCGAAGTGCTATTTCGATCCCAAGCAGAGCAAGCTGGTACTCGGGCCCGAGTACGGCGGCGATGGGGGCAAGCTCGTCGGGGATTGCGCGCAAGCCGTGCCACCGGTCGCGGCCTTCCCGGCCCACTGGGCGCCGAACGATCTCAAGATCTACAAGGCGACGCAGTTCCCCGAGGGCTATCGCGGGGGCGCGTTCATCGCCTTCCACGGCTCGTGGAACCGCGCGCCCGGTCCGCAGGGCGGCTACAACGTCGTGTTCCAGCCGCTGGCCGACGGTAAGCCGTCCGGCGACTATCTCGTGTTCGCCGATGGATTTGCCGGAGCGCACAAGGAGCCGGGCCGCGCCGTGCATCGGCCGTCCGGCTTGGCGGTCGGCCCTGATGGCGCGCTCTACGTGAGCGACGACAAGGCCGGACGCATTTGGCGCATCACGTACGTCGGTGATCCCAATGCGAAGAGCATCGAGGCGGCGCCGGCGTCAGCAACGCATGCCGAGGCCGCCCCCGCGGTGCTTCCGCCTGAAGGCGTTCATCCCGATGCCGGCGCGAGGCTCGTCCCGCCGCCCGGGGCGACGCAATCGCAGGTCGACCTCGGAGAGAAGATCTTCAGCGGCGAGCTTGCGGGCGCGACGTGCGCAGGCTGTCACGGCGCCGGCGGCATTGGCACGCCGGTCGGCCCCAACCTCACCTCGGGCAAGTGGCTGTGGGGCGACGGCAGCCTCGCAAGCATCACCGATGCCATCACCAATGGTGTGCCTGAGCCGAAGCAGCATCCCGGCGCCATGCCGCCCATGGGCGGTGTTACGCTGTCGAAGGAAGACCTCGGCGCGGTCGCGGCCTACGTCTGGGCCATTGGACACAAGGGCGTGCGGTAGCCGTAGCTGAGCGCGCTATCGACCGGCCGCAGCTCGTACGGTCTGGCCCCGCTCCGCCGACCGCCTTCCCCGGCATAAGGGCAGCTCGAAGCCCTGTGCCGATTTGGGGCATCTGAGGCCGGAGAGCCCCCACTTCGGCTCATGCTGGCGCTCAAAATCGGGATCCAACGGCCTCTCGACACACCCTCCGTGCTGGCAGGGGAGTTGCACTGAAGGGACCGGCGCAGACGCCGCTCCCGCCCCGGGACGACCGATCTGTGCTGCAAAACAGCCCGCTCCAACGGTGGCCCCCGATGAACACATTTCCATCCCCCGAAACCTGGAGCGGGGTCGAGCCCTCGCCGAAGGCGCAGGGTGGCCGTCGGTTCCATATCGACGTCCTGACCTGCATGACGGCCGCCGCACCGATCTGGCTCGAGCTCGAGCGCAGCTCGGCGCTGTCGAGCCCCTACCAGCGCTACACCTGGGCCTCGAGCTGGCAGGAGAAGGTCGGCCGCGCGGAAGGTGCTACACCCCATATTGTCGTCGGACGCGATCACGCGGGGCGCGCCGCGTTCCTGTGGCCGCTGTGCCGCGCCAAGCTGGGCCCGCTCTCGGTCGCACGCTTCTTCGGCGGCAAGCACTCGAACGCAAACTTCCCGCTCTGGCATCCCGAGGTCGCGACCAGCGTCACGGCAGAGGACCTGAACGGCATCGTGGCCGACGTTGCCCGCGCCGACGGCAGCCCCGACATGCTGCTCCTGCTGAACCAGCCGAAGAGTTGGGGCCACGTGGAAAATCCACTGGCGCTTCTGCCGCGCGACGAGTCGCCGAGCGTCATCTGTCACGGCGCGCTCGCCGCCGATTTCGAGGCTCTGTATAGCGCCCGCGTCAGCTCCAGCACACGCAAAAAGATGCGCCAGAAGGAGCGGGCGCTCGCCAAGCATGGCCCCGTGAGCTACTGGCGCGCGCGCTCGGCCGAGGACATTTCGCGCGTGCTCGGTGTCTTCTTTGGGCAAAAGGCCGATCGTATGCGCCAGCTCGGCATCGCGAACGCTTTCGCCGAGCCAGGGGTGCGCGATTTCATCGAGGCTGCATCCACGCGGCCCGATCCCCACACGGGCGAGGCGCCGATCGAGCTCTACGCTGCTTCCGTCGGCGATCAGATCGTCGCGACGTTCGCCGGCGTCGTCTCCGAGCGCCGGTTCTCCGGCATGTTCAATTCGATGATCATGAATGAGCTCTCCAACGAGAGCCCGGGCGAATTGCTGCTGGCGAACGTCGTCCGCATGGCGTGCGAGCGCGGGCTCGACACCTTCGATCTCGGCATCGGCGAGGCGGGTTACAAGCGCGCCTTCTGCGACGAGACCGATACGCTCTTTGACTCGGTCGTCCCGCTGACCGTGCGCGGCAAGCTCGCGGCGCCGCTGTGGCGCGGGCAGCTCAACGTCAAGCGCCGCATCAAGCATTCGCCGTATGCGCGTCAAACGGTAGAGGCGGTTCGCCGCCACCTGATGGGCGAAGGTCGCACGGCCTTCGACGCGTCCGGCACGGTCAAGCTTCACAGTATCGCCTAGCCGCCGAGCGGCACACGAGCGGAGAACGTCATGAAGGATTTCGATATCGCCATCGTTGGCGCTGGGCTCGCGGGATCGACCGCGGCGGCCATGCTCGGCAAGGCGGGCTACAGCGTCGCCCTCGTCGATCCGCACGACAGCTACCCGGCCGAGTTCCGCTGCGAGAAGCTCGACGCTTCGCAGTCGCGCTGTTGCGCAAGACCGGTCTTGCCGAGCCCGTGCTGCGGCAGGCCACGGCCGATGGCGTTGTCACGATCGCCCGCTACGGCCGCGTCCTCGAGACAAAGAGCAGCGGTCGCTACGGCATCATCTACGACACACTCGTCAATGCCGTGCGCGGGCAGATCCCCGCGATCGTGAGCCAGGTCCGCGCCAAGGTCACCGGCATCGCCAACAGCGCGAACCGGCAGATCCTCATGCTGTCGAACGGCGAGGAGCTCTCCGCGCGGCTCGTCGTCATGGCCAACGGTCTGCACCACGGGCTGGCGCAGTCGCTCGGCATAGAGCGGCGCGTGGTCAGCCGCGGCCACACCGTGGCGATCGGTTTCGATCTGCGTCCCACCGGCCGCCTGAGCTTCGGCTTCAAGGCGCTGACCTATTACCCGGAGAAGGTCTCCGACGGGGTTGCCTACATGACGATCTTCGGGGCCGGCGGCACCCATCGGGTCAACATGTTCACATACTGGAAGGCGCGCGATCCCCGCCTCGAGGGAATGCGCGACGCGCCGGAAGCGACGCTCACCACGCTGTGGCCGAAGCTCCAGAGCGTCCTCGGAGGCTTCGCCGCCGAGAACGTCCGCATCCGGCCGATCGACCTCTACGTCACCGAGGGCTACCTGCAACCCGGCATCGTGCTCGTGGGCGACGCCTTCGCCACCGCCTGCCCGGCGGTCGGAGTAGGGGCGAACAAGGTCCTGACCGACGTCGAGCGTCTTTGCAACGCGCACATCCCGCGCTGGCTCGCCTCGCCGGGCATGGGCGCGGAGAAGCTCGCGAGCTTCTACGCCGACCCGATCAAGCGTGCGTGCGATGCGAACTCCACCGCCCGCGCGTTCCACCTGCGGTCGCTTTCTGCCGATGAGGGGCTGGCCTGGCGCGCGCGACGCTGGATGCGGTTTGGCGTCCAGATGGGGGCGTCCGTGCTGCGCCGCGCGAGCGCTTCAGCCGCCGCGCTGCTTAGGGATCACAAGCTGCGCAGGAATGCGGCCACCGGCCAGGTGAGCGAGAAGCTCCCGATGCCGAGATAAGCCGCGTTGCGCCAAGTGCGCACGCGCTCGATCAGACGCTCGTAGCTGGGGGTTGCCAGGTATTCCCGCAGCTCCGGCGTAAATGCATATTCCGCGACATCGGCCATTTTTGTCCTCGCGCAACGTCTTATGTTCGCGCGGATTTTACGTCGGGCCAGGATAGTCCGCGGTTCCTGCCGGAACAGGGCCTTTTGGCCGATGACCGGTCCCCAACGGTCCCCCCCGGCCTTAACCGCGACGCCCGGTCGCGGAACGGCGGCGACGGAATCGGCGAGACCTTATCCGTTATGGCAGTGGCCGCCGATGGTTACCCCCCGTCCCCTCGGCGGCCAAGGGAGCGCCTGATGCAGGGCTTGGGGGCGCTCCCGCCCGCGCGTCTCACTGTCGTCGCCGAGTTGTGGCTATAGCCGTTGCAGTTCACTCTGGGGAAGGAGAGCTGGAGAATGCATCGGATCGTCCGGATTCTGCCGTTGGGGATGGCGTTTCTGTGTGCTCCCGCGTTGGCCGACAAGGCGTTCAGCCCCGAGGACGCGGCCTACGTCGACTGGAGCTGGAAGAACTGCGAGACCACGAGCACGAAGAAGGAGCACGATCTCGCCGACACCGCGACCGCGAGCGACCGCGATAAATTTCACGAGCAGTACCAGAAGGCGCTGAAGAAGCTCAACGATGTGCAGCGGGCGGCGTCCGAGGTGGAGCGGCTGTGCACGACGATCCTCGGCATGTACGGCCCGAGCGCTTCGGTCATTCCCGATCTCATTGTCGCAAAGGGGGAAACCCCGCCCGCGGCCACGCCTGCAGCGGCTACCAACCCGGCTGCCGCGCCCGCCGCCCCGCGCGGCCGCAGGCACCACTGAAGCCGCACGCACCGCAGCGCAGCAGCCCAATTAAACGCTCTCCGTGATAGCAAAGTCTTATCGCGGAGGAATCGGGCTAGTATGGTCAACTCGCCTAGGGCTCTACTGTTGGACGTGCCGCGGCGCGCAGCAGCGACCGCAATCAAAAAAGGAAAGGGAGACTCATGCCGGAAGGAGTGACCTCTGCAAGCCTGATCGTCGTCATCCTAGTCGCCGCAGCTGTGGGAGCCGCTGTTGGCGGTATGCTGGGGCCTAACTTCGATCCGCCGGTGCTCGCGGTGATCTCAGGCTTTATCGCGACTATCGTCGCTGTGTTTGTGCGCAACGAGTTCATCAACCGTTTGTCGGGCGCCGGGCCCAATGACTTCAAAATTCCGCTTGTCGTCGCGATATTTGCCATCGTCGCCTCGCTCGCCGGCAGTCTCGCCGGCAAGGAGTTCCTCGACGATATGGGCGGTAGCTATTCTCCCGTTTGGGTCGGAACGGTTGCCGGCATCTCCTCGGCGATCCTCATGTCGATGCTCATGATCACGTATTACATGGAGGTGCGGCGCGCCTGACCGCGGCCCGCTGAGGCTCTCCGCATATCCGCGGCGTCAGCGTTCGCGCTGGCGCCTTTTTATCGGGCATGTGCTCAAAGCAACGCGTAGAACTCGATCCGCAACTGTGGAAAAGTCGCTGAAACAACAGCGACCTACCGCAGCTGCGGTGTACGACTATGACGGGTAGCTGACATGTTGAGTAAGAGGGGTCTCAATATGCGTGATAGTCGAGAGCTGCGCGATAGTCGCGCCATTCTGAGTGCGCTCTACACGGTCCTGACCGAGGCGCACGCGATGCGGCGCGACGCGGAAGCCAGGGAGATCATGCAGGGCTATCCTGCGCGGGACCTGGGGGCTTTCACCATGCTGCCGACGATGGAGCGCGATCTCGACTGGGAGCTTTCCGTGGAGCGCGCCCAGCGTGCGAGCGCGGAGCTGGAGGCGGCAGGTTTTCGCACCCGCATCCGTACGGTCGAGCGCACCGGCTACTTCGACTGAAGATCCGATAATCGGGCGCTGTGCTCGGGCTAGTGCCGCAGCGGCGTCACGTTGCTCGCCACGGCCGCGCCGACGCGGCTGTGGCGCATGCCGTAGAAGAAATAGATCGCGAGCCCGAACAACAGCCAGACGCCGAGGCGCACCCAGGTGTCCCCGGGCAGTCCAAGCATGAGGAAGGCCGCGGAGGCGGCGCCCGCGGGCGCGACGAAGTAGATCGCCGGCGCCTTGAAGGGCCGCTCGAGCCCGGGCTGGGTGATGCGCAGGGTCAGCACCCCGAGGCAAACGATCCCGAAAGCAAACAGCGTCCCGATGCTGACAAGCTCGCCGACGAGCCCGATCGGCAGCAGGCCTGCAAGGATCGCGACGATAACGCCGGTGACGGTCGTCGTAATGTAGGGCGTACGGAATCGCTTGTGGATGACGGCCGCCCAAGGCGGCAAAAGGCCGTCGCGCGCCATAGCGTAGAAGATGCGCGGCTGGCCCAGCAGCAGCACCAGCACCACGGACGTGAGACCCAGGATGGCGCCGAGCTTGATGATCGGCGACAGCCACGTAAGCCCGATGGCGTCGACGCCGACCGCGATGGGGTCGGGGACGTTGAGCTTGTCGTAGGGTATGATGCCGGTGATGACGAAGCTGACGAGCACGTAGAGCAGCGTGCAGATAGCGAGCGAGCCGAGGATGCCGATCGGCATGTCGCGCTGGGGGTTGATCGCCTCCTGCGATGCGGTCGAGACGGCATCGAATCCGATGTAGGCGAAGAAGACGACGGCGGCGCCGCGTACGACGCCGCTCCATCCATATTCGCCGGGCGCGATATTGGGCGGAATGAGCGCGCCTCGCGGATTGGTCGCGGTCACCCAGTTCGAGGTCGAGATGTAGCTCAGGCCCGCCAGGATGAACGCGATGACGATCGCCACCTTGATGACGACGATGACGTTGTTCACCTTCGCCGACTCATGCACGCCGACGACCAGCAGCGTGGATATGGCGGCGACGACGACCATGGCCGGCACGTTGAACAGCGCGCCCGTCGTCGCCCAGGCGCCGGTCGCGGGATCGTAAGCGAGCGGCGAATTTACGAGGCGATCTGGCAGGTGGATGCCGATATCGTTCAGGAAGCTCGAGACATAGCCCGACCAGCCGATCGCGACGGTGGTGGCGCCGAGCGCATACTCGAGGATGAGGTCCCAACCGATGATCCAGGCGATGAGCTCGCCCATCGTCGCATACGCGTACGTGTAGGCGCTGCCCGAGATCGGAACGGTGGAGGCCATCTCGGCGTAGCACAGCCCCGCGAAGGCGCAGGCGATGCCGCCGAGGATGAACGAGAGGCCGATCGCCGGCCCTGCGTTCGCTGCCGCGGCGTGTCCCGTGAGCACGAAGATGCCGGCACCGATGATGGCGCCGATGCCGAGCGCGAGCAGGCTCGTCGCCGTCAGCGTGCGCTTGAGCGGCACGCCGCCGTGGGTGACGAGGGCCTGGACCTCGGTCTCCTGCGCCTCGGCCTGCAGGGTTGCGATCGACTTCCTGGCAAGCAGTCGGTGCATGTTCCCCTCGGTCAATGGGCGCGGCGTTGGGTTCAAGCCTCGCTAGAAGTTCACGTTGTGGATGACCCAGCCGCCGGCGAAGGCGATCAGCCCGGCAGCGACGATGTAGGGCAACACGGAGACGAAAGCGCTGAGCAGCGCGACAAACGCCGCGAACACGGCCACGGCCGCTTCCCACAGCACCATCACCGTCTTGTAGAGCACGTAGGCGATGGCGGCGACCACCGCGACGAGGACGACGAGCTTCCAGATGGGAAGCGCTTTCCAATCCGAGTGGAAGATGGTGATGATCTCGCCGAACGACCACGTCCAGACGAGTTCTAGAAACTTGAATATTGCGACAATTCCCTGCTGCAGGAACTGCATGATCGCACTGATGATCTGCTCCACGACGCTTCCCCCAAAATGCCCGCGGACCCGACCCCCGGGGCCGCCCTAAAGATCCATACTAGGCCAGGGTGACGCTTGCTGTCAGGTGGGGTTTAAGGGCAGTTGCGTGCGAATTTTGGGGACGCAAGGCTCCGATTAAGCCAGTTTGCGCAGCTCTTCGGCTGCAATGCGCACTGCCGTGCGGATCTGCTCGGGAGTGTGCTCGCTTGTCACAAAGAAGCGCAGCCGCGCCGCTTTCAAAGGCACTGCCGGATAGATGATCGGCAGCACGTTCACCCCGCGTGCCAGCATCCGGTCGGTAATGCGGCCTGCCCGGACGATGTCGCCCACCATGATGGGGACGATGGCGTAGCCCCGGCTCGTCACAGTATCGAGTCCGTGCGCACGGGCTTCCTCCAGGAAGAGGGCACCGTTTGCCTGCAGGCGGGCGACGCGCTCGGGTTCGGCTATCAGGAGCCGCAGCGCCGCAGAGGCGGCGGCCGCCACCGGCGGTGACATGCCGACGGAATAGACTTGGCCCGCGGCGCGGAACTTCAGCAGCTCGATGAGCTCGTGGCTGCCGGCGATGTACCCGCCGCAGGCCGAGAGCGCCTTGCTCAGCGTGCCCATCCAGATGTCGACGTCGCTCGGATCGATGTCGAAATGCTCGTGCACGCCGCGGCCATGCTTGCCGAGCACGCCGAGCGCGTGTGCCTCGTCCACCATCAGCCAGGCGTTATGCCGTTGCTTCAGCTCGATCAGGCGCGGCAGATCGGGGATGTCGCCGTCCATCGAGTAGAGGCCCTCGACGACGATGAGTGCGTTCTTGTAACAGCCGCGCTCGTCGTCCAGAAGCTTCTCCAGCGCCGCCATGTCGTTGTGGCGGAACGGCCGGACGGTAGCGCCGGACAGCTTGGCGCCGACGAGGATGCTGTTGTGGGCAAGCTCGTCGTGTACGACGAGATCGGCCGATTCCATCAGCGCGGCGATGGTCGAGACGTTGGTGGCGTGCCCGCTGACGAAGCAGAGCGCGGCCTGAGCCTCGTAGAGATCGGCGAGGGCGCTCTCGAGCTCGCGATGGAACACGCGCTCGCCGGAGACGATGCGGCTCGCCGAGACCGAGGTGCCGTACTGGTCGATCGCGGCCTTGGCGGCCTGCGATACCACGGGGTGGCGGTTGAGGCCGATGTAGTCGTAGGAGGAGAAGTTGAGGTATTCGCGCCCGTCGATGAAGATCTTGGAGCCGATGCTCTCTTCATGGCAGCGGTAGAAGGGGTCGGCGAAATTGAAGCGCTCGGCCACTTTGCGGTGCTTGATCACCGAAGTGTAGCCGGCGAGGTCGCCGAAGCCGCGCGAGGGTTGGTAAATGCCGCGCAGGAGCTTCTTGACCTGAAGCCCCTGCCAGGCGGTCCGAATGGCCGCGGTGGCATCGTGCAGCATCGCGGTGGCGTTCAAGCCGACCATGGTCAATGCCCGAGCGAACGACCCCCCCGTCTCGACTCGCAGGTCACGCCTGTCCACATCCGACTCACGCACATCCAAGGCGCAGATCCTCCGGTCGACGTTTGTTGATTTCCCCGACGCAAGCCTGTTTACCAAAACAGAACCACGACCCTAGCACGTCAGCAAGGCCCGCGATGCTCCTCTGTCGAGCCAGACAGGTGCGGGCCGGCCTTAACAGAACCTTACGGGGAAGTCCCTTCTCGTGAAGCAAAACATCCAATCGGTCGTCATTACCGGCGCCAGTGCCGGTCTCGGAAGGTCGCTGGCGCTTCAATACGCGATCTCCGAACGTTCGCTCGGTTTGCTGGGGCGCGACAAAGAGCGCCTCGGCGAGGTGGCGGATGCCTGCCGGGCCTGTGGCGCCGAAGTGACGATCGGTGCCTTCGATCTCCTTGAAGCAAAAGCCACAAGTACTTGGATGCGCGCGTTCGATGCCGCACACCCGATCGATCTGCTCATCGTCAATGCCGGAGTGTTCACCGGGCACGGGGCCGACCGCGCCATGGAGACCGACGACGAGATCATGGCCATGCTGCGTATCAATCTCGAAAGCGCGACGACGACCATCGCCGCAGCCCTTCCGATGCTGCGCGCCCGCCGCCGTGCCCGCATAGCCATCGTCGGCTCGCTCGCCGCCTTGCAGCCGTTGGCCGATGCACCGGCCTATAGCGCCAGCAAGGCCGGCCTCATGAGCTACGGAGAGGCGCTGAGGGAGTGGCTCATTCCCGATGGCGTGGCTGTGACGCTCATTTATCCGGGGCACATCGCGACAAATCAGGTGTCCAATCATGTGGGGGCGCTTCCCATGATCATGTCCGCGGAGGCGGCGGCGGCCCGCATCAAGCGCGGGCTCGATCGCGGCCGAGCCTTTATCGCCTTCCCGCTCGCGCTGTTGTGGCTGATACGGGCGGGGCGGCTGTTGCCGTGGCGGGTAAGGGCGGCGCTGGGGGCGAGCATGCGGTTCCATGTGGACAAGGAATAGGGCGCTGCAGCGAAGGCAAGCGCCGGTGAGGTCCGCAGGCAGGTGCCGCCACTCCTCTAGTTGCGGCAGGCCTAACGGATGGGACCGGGATCGGGTTCCTCGGCAGTCAGCCTCGCGCGGAAACCCTGCGCACCTTCGACGATCCAGACTAGACCACCGGCGGCAAGCAGCGCCGCCAGGCCGTAGCCACCACCGCGTCGGCTTCGTCTTGAGCTCCTCGACGCGCTTGGCGTCGTCGCGCTCGATCCAGCTTTGAATTGCGGACATCGATCCCTCCTCGTGTGCAAGCCGCACCAAGGAGGGTCAGGCACAACATGCTGCTGCGCTGTTCCGCAGGGAACACCGCAGCGGGTTACGAGACGAAACCTGAAGGCTTTGCTATTCGCCGAGCGGGAGCGGAGGCCTTCGATGCGGTTGCCGAGGCCCGTCAGCAGATAGGATCCCGCCAGGGCGCCGCCAATGAGACCGACGAGGGACAGGATCGTCTCCTGGAGACCGAGCCACGTGAAGACGAAATAGAGTGCCGCGGCACCGATGAGACCACCGATGGTCCCGAGGATCGTGGAAATGATATTCCCGCCCCCGAGCCCCACCAGAAACCCGACGATGATGCCGGGGTACATGGCTGGCCAGAAATGATCGTCCATGGCGCGCTCCTCCGTCGCTTTGCGCGGTCCCCCGTCTATCCGCCAGCCGAATGCCGCGCTTCTCCGGCTCCCAAATAACTGTCGAAACAGGCCGCGACCGCGCGCACCTAGTGAGGAACGGCACCCGAGTAGCGCTCGACGAGCTCGGGGTTCATGCGTCCATCCTGGCGAAGGAAACGTGTGAGGCGGCTTGCTTGCTATCGACGATCGCCGTCAGCACGTCCGGGCGGTGCACGACGACGCTGCGCGTGTTGCCGGCGCTGATGACGTTGCGCTCGCGCAGGCGCGCGATCTGCCGACTTATGGTCTCGATAGTCAGCCCGAGATAGTCGGCGATCTCGGTGCGCGAGAGCGGCAGCTCGATCGCGGTATCCCGCGCGCTTCCGGTGGCAGCCTTGCCTTCGGCAGTTGCTCGCATCACCGATAGGAGAAATGCGGCCATCTTCTGCTCGGCCGTCATGCGGCCGAGCAGCATGATCCATTCCTGTGCCTTCTCGAGTTCGTCGGAGACGTGCTGGTAGAGCCAGTCCTTTACCTCGCCGGAGGATGCGGCGAGGCTTTCGACGGTGGCGCGCGGGAACCAGCAGATCACGACCTCGCTCGCCGCGATGGCGGTGGCACGCGCCTCGCCGCCGAAGGGGCGTCCGAGGAAATCGCCGGCCGCGAACAGCCCGACGATCTGCTGACTGCCGTTAGGCAGGCTCTTCAACATCTTCACGACGCCGGCGACGATGGCGCAGAAGGAGGGCGGGACCTCGCCTTCGACATGGATGGCATCGCCCGCTCGAAAGCGCCGGTGCCAGCTCACGGAGCCGAGCCGGGAAAGCTCGGTGTCATCTAGGGCCCCGCAAAGGCCTTTCTGGA
Organism: uncultured Hyphomicrobium sp.; assembly: GCA_964194245.1. GTDB lineage: Bacteria > Pseudomonadota > Alphaproteobacteria > Rhizobiales > Hyphomicrobiaceae > Hyphomicrobium_A. Next base: position 532 of record CAXMLT010000493.1, on the reverse strand, counting down.
GCGACGGACATCCGGCGCAGATCGAGCTCGGCTTTCGCATGTTCAGGAGCGCCTCAAATCGCATGGGGCCGGGGACGTCGGCTATCGATCGCACTCCTCGCCACCCCCTCCCTTCAGGCGGCTATTGGCCGCCTTCCGCCTTGATCTAGATCAAATGGGGAAAAGCGGTTTGCGGTGAACCTTCCTCCATTGGGCGTGCTCGCGCGCCCGGCAGTCCTGGCCGTCATTGCCTGCCAGGGGTGCCGGCGTGGCGGCTTTAGCCGGTTCCGAATTGAATGGGGCCGGATGCCTTTGGGGGAGGGACCAAGAACATGTCGGCGCAATACAGCGGGGCCAACGACGAAGCCGCACACGACCGTCCACACGGGATCACCCGCTGGCTGCTTTCGACCAACCACAAGGACATCGGCAGCCTTTACCTGACCTTCGCGCTCGTCGGCGGCCTCGTCGGCGGCTTCATGTCGATTGCCATGCGCGCGGAATTGCAGGCGCCGGGCATGCAGATCTTCGCCGATCCGCACACCTTCAACGT
>CAXMLT010000492.1:0-2234 GCA_964194245.1 uncultured Hyphomicrobium sp. | reverse complement strand
CCTGCGTGCCGTTGCCGTGATGGACGTCGAAGTCAACGACTGCGACGCGCTCCGCGCCATGCTTTGAGCGCGCGTAGTGGGCGGCGATGGCGGCGTTGGAGAATAGGCAGAAGCCGAGGATGCTGTTTGATTCCGCGTGGTGGCCGGGCGGGCGCACCTGGCAGAAGGCGTTGGCGGCGCGGCCCGCCATCAGGGCATCGACGGCGTTGAGGCCCGCGCCAACCGCGCGCAGCGCGGCTTCCCACGAGCCGGGCGAGACGACGGTGTCGCCGTCGAGCTGCTTCAGGTGATCGACGTGCTCTACGGCTGCGCGGATCTTCTCGAAGTAGCCGGGCGCATGCACGCGCGCGATGTGCTCCTGCACATCCTCGCGCAACGGCGCCTCCTCGCGCACCAGGTCGCGGAAGATATCGTGGGCGAGCACCTTGTCGATCGCCCGCATGCGGTCGGGGCGCTCGGGGTGGCCTAGTCCGGTGTCGTGCCGGATGAAGGCGGGATGCGTGAGGAGGAGTGTGGCCATTCGGATGGGACCGTTGCGCGTTCTTGCCGCCATGTTAGCGCACGGCGCCGAAAGGGCCAGCGCGGTTCCTCCATCAGGGTTTCGCAGTTGTCGATGTTTCACCTCTCCCGGGATTTCTTCGCGGGGAGGTCGGAAAACGATACCTTCGCGATGACGACGCCGGGCGGGGGCGGAAGCTCGTCCGGCACGAAGAAGTCGGGCGCGAGCGGCACCCCCGGCTCCACGCTGTAGCGGGCAAGATCGCGCACGTCGCCCTCCTCGTAGAGGAAGCTGTCGTCGATGAGGAAGCGCCCGGTGAAGGCGCGCGCCGGCTTCCGGAACACCAGGTAGGCCGCGTCGGCGACGATGTCGGGCGTGCGGCTCATGCGCACGATGGCTTCGCCGCCGAGCACGTTGCGGATCGCGGCGGTGGCGATGGTCGTGCGCGGCCACAACGCATTGACGGCGATTCCGTCTTCCTTCAGCTCCTCGGCGAGGCCCAGCACGGCGAGGCTCATGCCGTACTTCGCGATGGCGTAGGCGACGTGCCCGGCAAACCACTGGGGCCTTAGGTCGAGCGGCGGCGACAGCACCAGCACGTGCGGGTTTTCCGCCTTCCTGAGGTGCGGCAGGCACGTCTTGGTGACCAGGAACGTGCCCCGCGCGTTGATCCCGTTGACGAGGTCGTAGCGCTTCATCGTAGTCTCGCCGATCGACCCCAGCGTCAGCGCGCTCGCGTTGTTGACGCAGATGTCGATGCCGCCGAACGCGGCGACGGTCGCTTTGACGGCGCGCTCGACTTGCTCCTCGAAGCGGATGTCGCAGGAAAGCGCGAGCGCGCGGCCTCCCGCCGCTTCGATCTCGGCAGCCGCGGTCTCCACCGTCCCCTCGAGCTTCGGGTTGGGCTCCTGCGTCTTGGCAATGACGGCGATGTTGGCACCGTCACGCGCCGCGCGCTTGGCGATCGCGAGCCCGAGGCCGCGGCTGGCGCCGGTGATGAACAGCGTCTTGCCTTCGAGCCCCGCCATGCCTTGGTTCCTAGCCCGGCGAGGCCGGCGTCCGCGAGGAGAGGCGGCGCACGATGCGGAACGGTAGCGCAGCAAACTCCCAGACCTGCAGGGCGAGCGAGCCGAGCAAGGCAGGCACGCCGACGAGCGGCAGGAACACCGTCAGGAAGGCCACAAGGCGCGCGGCTTGCGCGGCGCGATAGCCGGCCACGCCGCGGTATTCGCTGCGCTGCTCTTGCGGCCAGATGCGCTGCCACCAGTCACGCGCGAGCCCCCAGCCCATAAACCCGGCGACGAGGCTCACGAGGTAGGCGATCTGGTAGTCCGCCGGGATGGAGGGAACGATGCGGCGGTCGAGCTCGGCTTGACGCTCCTCGTCGCGCGCGTGCACCTCGAGCGCGCTCGTCACCACATTACCGGTGACGTTGGACGCCACCTTCGACAGCCAGTCGCCGACGAGCCCGGTGATCGGCTCGGCGCCGGACGTATCGGGCACGGCGCGGATGAGGACGCGGCCATCCCCCTCGCGGCCGATGCTGGCGCGGAACTCGCCTCGGCCCGCGCCCAGTGCGTCGAGGAAATCGCCGAGCGTGGCGCGCTTCAAGGCCTCGTCGAGCCCGTCGACGGAGATGCGCTGCCATAGCCAGTTGCGCCCGCCCGGCTGGCGCGGAGCCTCCGCGTTGAGGATCACCAGATTGACGTCGGCGTCGGCCGCCGCGTCGATGAGG
>CAXMLT010000491.1:0-2668 GCA_964194245.1 uncultured Hyphomicrobium sp. | reverse complement strand
CACGAGCATCACGTCGACCATCGGCGTGACGTTGATCTCGGCCATGGGCCGGTAGACCTCGTCGCCGTCGTCGTCACTGGACGCGCCGTTCTGGAAAGCGATCGCCACTAGCCGACCCCCTCCAGACGCACCGTTCCCTCGCTCTGGCCGCGGGCGACGGCCTTGGCCAGCGTGGTGATGCTGGCGCCGGCCTTGTCGGCGGAGCGGCCGAGTGAGACGGAAATCTGGTTATAGGCGACGACCGCGGGGATGGCGGCGGCGAGGCCGAGCGCGGTGGCAAACAGCGCCTCCGCGATGCCGGGGGCGACGACGGCGAGGCTCGTGTCCTTCGCCTGCGCGATGGAGGTGAAGCTGTGCATGATGCCCCACACCGTGCCCAAGAGGCCGACGAACGGCGATGCGGAGCCGACGGTCGCCAGGAACGGCAAGCCGAACTCGATGCGCTTAAACTCCCGCTTCATGGCGAGACGCATGGCGCGCTCGAGGCGCGCGCGCAGCTCGGTGCGCGTCTCCCCGCGCGAAGAGCCCTCCGCCCATTCGCTTTGCGCGGCCTGCGTGACCGCGCCGACGAGCCCGTTGCCGTCGAACGTGAGGCGGCCGGCCGCGGCTTGGTTGGCAAGCTTGCGCACCTGCGCCTTCAGCATGGTGAGGCGGACGGTTTTTTCCAGGATCAGCGCCCAGCACCCGACGGAGCAAACCGCCAGCAGCAGCATGATGGCCTGGACGAAGGGATCGGCGTGTTGGATGAGGCCCAGGATAGAAAAATCACGGCCTTCGGCGATTGCGATATCTGGCAAAGCTAGTCACCTGCTACTTTGAGATTCCAACTTTGGTCAGCGAGCTGACCTTGAGACGCGAGAGGCAGTCGTTGACCGGCCCCGACTGGGCCTTGCATTCGAGGACATCGTTGACGAGAAAGCTGCCGATGGTATCGCAGCTCGTGTTGTCGAGCTCGAAGAGCTTGACGGTGCGCTTCGACGGCCGCAGCGGCGCGAGGTCGAGCGCGAAGCGGCGCCCAATGATGCCGTCGATTTGGAACATCACGAGATCGAGCTTGTATGCGTCGTACGTGGTCGAGGACGGATTGGACACCACGACGTAGGCGCGGCAACCTTTCTCGGCCGTCTCGAGCTTGTTGAGCTCGAGCGTGATCCCGTCACCGGCAGCTTGATCCGTTTTGGCCGGGTCTTCCGCCAACGAGGGCAGCGTCGACAGCAGGGCGGCGGCTGCGGCAAGGCAGAGCGTTGTGTTTCTCATTAGTCTCTTCTGTCGCAAGTGTTTCAACTCGGGCATTTGGAGGTTTTTATCGGCGAGTGCTACTGGTCGTGCGATTAATTCTCTGTGATGCGTGGGAGAGCCGACGTTACCGCTGAGCGGCGCGTCGTGCTCGGTTGCCGTCTCTCAGTTGCTGTTTGCCGTTGCCATGTGGGTCATGTGGTTGCTGCGCGCATGCTGTCTGCAGGTGCACTTTGCGTGCCGATTGCCTACAGCGGGACGTGCCTTGTGACGAGCGCGAAGCGAACCTCCGCGCGAGCTCACCCTCTCCGTCCAAGCACGTAAATTCCGCGCATCTCTTCCTCCGGTAGCCTGGCGTCGAACAGTCGTCCGCGCCGACGATCTTTTGTTTTTTGGCGGCAAGCCCGCTTGGCCTGCCATGGGTCTCTCATCGTTCCGCGCGGCGTTCGGAAGTGTCAGGAACTGCTTTGGCCGTCGACCGATTTCGTCACGCCCTACGAAATAACATGTCTGCGGCGCGTGCTGTCAAACGCGGAAAACATGGCGCTTCAGATTGGGAATTTTTTCCCAAAAAGTCGGGAAGTATTCCCGAAACTTGATGCAACATTGTCACACATATCAAACGTTATACAGTTTCATTTAGGTCTTCCGTTGACCCTCGGACCCCTCCCGATATTGATGGGTCAATTCGGCAAATCTTGCCGCCGAAAACTCTCGCTCAAGCGAGAGAAAATCGAAGCCGATCCGGCAAAAATAACCCCGCGGCCAGTCGCCAAAGGGAAACCGGAGCGGGTCGAAATAGTCGCCTCGCGTCGTCTTGGGGGATGGTAATGCGTTGGGGGGTCTGCGTACGCGTTGTTTGCGTGTGTCGCGTGTTCGATGTCGGGTCCGGCGCTTGCGCAGGATACGACAGGTGGCGGCACTCCGCCGCCGACAGCGCCGACGCCTGCACAGGGCAACCAGCTTCCTCCGGTCGAGGTCATTCAGAAGCAGGCCCAGCCCGCACCCAAGGCGATCCAAAATCAGGCGCCTCCCAAGAAGAAGATCGTGCAGCCGGCGCCCCAGCCCGCCCCCGCGCCGCAGCAACCCGCTGCAACAACCGTGCCTGGCACGGGCGGCATCGACACCGGCACCGTCCAGATGTCGCCGGTGCAGGGCAGCTCGATCCCGATTAGCAAGTACCCTGGCGCTGTCGGCCGGGCCTCGGCCAGCGACATCGATCGCGCGAAGCTGCCGTCCGCGCCGGAGCTGCTGCAGCAGACGGTGCCGAGCGCGCTCATCAGCGACGCGCAGGGCAACATCTATCAGCGCGATCTGCAGTACCGCGGCTTCGAGGCTTCGCCTGTCAACGGCGCGGCACAGGGCATCGCCGTTTATCAGAACGGCGTACGCATCAACGAGAGCTTCGGCGACATCGTCAACTGGGACTTCC
>CAXMLT010000490.1:0-3209 GCA_964194245.1 uncultured Hyphomicrobium sp. | reverse complement strand
TCGTGACGCGCTGGCGCTGCTGGGTCTCATGCTGTTCGCCATGACGCTCGCCGTGCGCCGCTTCCGCCGGACCCTCGATTAGACGGCGTGTAATATCATTGTGCCGCTCGACCTTAGCTTCGAAGCGGTTCTCGAAGAACTTCAAACGCTTTCGGGAGTCGGTCGATGTCACGCGTGACGGCGTGAAATTCCACAGCCTCCGTCACAACGTGGAAGACGGATTGCGCAATGCCGACGTACGGAAAGAGATCCGGGACGCCATCCCGGGTCACGGTGAGAATGGCGTCTCGCGCGAGTACCCCCTTTCTGCGTCGGATAGGCGTAAGAATAGAACGCGGGATAGTCGACAGGGCCGCCGCCGGTGCACCGGGCTGACCTTGCCGAGGAACCCGGTGCGGAAATACTTAAGCACCCGGTCGATCCGGACGAGCGCCTGCCAGAACCGGTGCACCGCGTCCGCGTCATAAGAGGCGTGCGCCTTGTCGCGTTCGAACCGTACCGGGTCCGGCACTTCGTTTGGCACGCCGTTGATTTCGGTGCGAACACCCAGGTCCACCCGTCATCGCTCGGAAGCGCGCATAGAAGTCAGCAACCGGCATAGGTTCGAGCGTAATGGTGCCAACGGAGCCGTCGCTCGCGGTGCCGATCAGCTGGTGACTCACAAAATCGAAATCGAACTGGACGCCAAGGTTGTCCGCGGGGATCAGGGACGTCGTCAATCCGCGCGCGGTGACATAGAACGTTGCATGCCATCCGTGATTGATCCACGGCGTGCGCCGCAGGCGGTACTTGCCGACGATCTGGAGCCAGAGATGCACCGTGGCGCAGGTCTCTTTCCAGGGTTTGAACGGAATGTCCGGCCACGTGTCCATCATCCCTGCTCGGAAGCCAACGATGAACTCGTGGCTCGGCTTAAGGCCACCGACGTTGGCACCTTGGCGCCAACGGTCGGGGATATAATGCCCCCCTTCATGCTGCCGTCCCATGACAGGAAGCTCATCAGCCTTGAGGAGATGCTCGCGAAGGGCCCGACGGTCATCAGTCTGAACCGGGGGCACTGGTGCCCCTTCTGCAGGATCGCGATCGGAGAGCTTGCGACCATGCACGATGCAATTAAGGCGTCGGGCGCCGAAGTCGTTTCAATCATGCCTGAGACCCAAAAGTTCACCCGGCAATTGAGCGAGGCTGAGGCGTCGTTGATGATTTTGAGCGACGTCGACAATGGGTATGCGCTCTCCCTGGGTCTCGTATTCTGGGTCGGCGACCGCATCAAGAGTTTGATGAGGGATTACGACATCCATCTCGACGAGTTTCAAGGTAACGATGGATGGTTCCTGCCCGTGGCAGCTACATTTGTCGTCGGGCAGGACGGCAGAGTCCTGGCCAGGTGCGTCGATGCGGACTTCGTAAACGTATGGAAGTCGACGAAATCCTGACGGCACTTGCTTCAACAAAAATCCAGTAAAGCCACGAGCCGAAGGTTTGCTTCAAGGAGAAGAAGAGTCAAACCATCTTACCGAGGATTTTTTCCGCGTGCCGGCAGCAGCTTCGGGCCAATCTCGGGCATACGCACACAGACCCATGTGGCTCGAACCACCTGTAGAAGTACCTGGCCTCGACGCGCTTTAGTAGTTCGAACGTCGCCACGTAGCTGGCGCCACACCGAACGCCTTTTTGAACGCGCGGGAGAATGCGGCCTCGGAGTCATAGCCGACAATCTCGGCAATCTGCGCGAGGGGCGCTCTGGTATTTCGGAGTTTCTGGGTCGCGATCTGCATGCGCCAATTGGCGAGATAGCGCATCGGCGGGACACCAATCAGACGAATGAAGCGGTCGGCCAACGCCGAACGCGACAGGCCGACCTCGCGGCTAAGGTCATCGACCGTCCAACGCCGGATGATGTCGTTGTGCAGCAGCGCGAGTGCCCGCGCAACGGATGGCTCGCGCAAGCCGGCGAGCCATCCAGTCTGGCCGTCCGGTAGAGCCTCCGCGTAACGCCGCACCGCCTCCACGAACAACAACTCCGATAGCTTGGCGAGCACTGTCCCCGATCCCGGACGGCCAGCCGAGACCTCCTCTGCGGCGTACTGGAATGTTGAGCGGATCATTCGGCGGAGCCAGCTTGCTCAACGCTCAGCTTGAACAGGGGCGGCAGGGTTGAGATTAGCGGATTGCCTTCGCCGCTGGCGCAACCGAGGAACCCGCAGATTATCCGCGTGCGGCCGCCGCCGCCGCCGTGATGGATGGAGGCCAGGCCGCCCCTCCTCGGGCGGACGGATAATGTCGCTGCCCGCCACCGGGGGCAGGCTCAGATCGCTGCCCATCAGATGCGGATCGTTGCGCGGCAGCAAAACGACTTCGCCGGCGCCAATCAAGAGGTCCTCCCCATCCTGGCCCTCGATTTGGACATGAAGGTCGCCTTCGAAGACGTAGTGATAAAGGATCAGGTGGGCGTTTGGCCCAAGAGCTGGCCCGCAATGCTCAGGCCCGACGCGCGCCGACATGCACCACGGTGCGAAGAAATCGGCGTGCAGAAACACGCCGCCGGTCAAATGCGCCACCCTCAAGACATCGGATAACGCGTCCATGCCTGCTGTCCTATCAGGATCCGGTGTTTCGGTCATGTCTCCCGGCGCGCCGGTCATAGATTCTCGACCGCCCGTCGACTTACAGATCGCCGCATCAGCCGACCGGCCTGCCCATTCCGTCGGCACATCAATTCAAGAGTGGAGACTGAAAATGAATGCGATCGACAAAATCTCCGTCAGGGACCGGTATGAGCGCTGCGTCGAGACATCCAAGCGGTTGCGATGGGACATCGACAAGGATATTATTTGTGGGCGCCGCTTCAATACCGCCGACAAGTTTCTTCCGGACGGGCTTTCGATGGCCGATGCGTTCACAACGCTGTCAGCCGGTGAAAAGAGGTTCGTCAGCCAGATCCAGGGCCGCACGTATTCTAATATCTTCGGGCTGGTAGAGCGCTTCATCAATGCCAAGGTCCTCGAGCTGAGCCATGAATATTGGTTTGGCGACCAGGTCGCACTTGAGGCACTGGTTCGGTTCAGCGACGAGGAGCTGAAGCACCAGGTGTTGTTCCGGCGTATTGACGCGATGATCGGCGAGGTGTTGCCCGCCGGCTATCGCTTCGACATCGACCCCAACGACGTCGCCCACGCCGTGCTCGGCAAGAGCACTTGGGCTGTGCT
>CAXMLT010000489.1:0-3265 GCA_964194245.1 uncultured Hyphomicrobium sp. | reverse complement strand
ATCTTGACGGACGCGACCGCGCGCAGCTCGACGACAAGATCGACAGCGTAACGCGCACCATCACGCGAAACCCAGTGCCCGCGCAATGAGCCGATGCACCCGAGGCTGCGCTTCGCCGGCATAGCCAGCCGTAGGCCGCCCGACCTGCCGCGCAACCGCATCGAGGTAGTCGGCACGAGTCGCACCACCCTTCATTAAGTGTGCGCCCTCCGCTAGGGCGACGAACTGTTGGGGCCAACTTCGTCCCTGCCCCTGCAAAGACCGTGAAGGCGACCGGTGATGTTTGATGGCAACATCCAAATAGTATCGTCATTTGTAATCCAAATGTCATCCTCGTGATATTCGCTCGAGCAAGGTGACTCATTTCTCCGAGGTGAACGGCCCCGGGAGCAACGTGGTGCAGCTTCACCCCGACGGCTCGGAGTGACGGCTGTCGAGCCCTTGTCGTTCAGTCATGTGGCGTCTGCCAGCGTCGCGCGCTTGTGGCATTTGCGGGGCGCATTGCCACGCCCTAAACGCTGGCGCCCTTAGCGAAGGGCATAGACGTTGGCCTGGGCCCGGATCTCGTCAGGCAATTGCCGAACCCAGTCACGAGGTCGTCCTTGCTCTTGGAGCGCCATGGGATGCCTGCGTGGATGTGCTACAAGGATAAATGGATAAGTTCGACTACGACGCGCCGGCCGACCTCTATTGGAGCGATCGGCAGGGTCCTCGCAAGCGGCCGGTGATGTATCGAGGCTTCGCACGGAGTTCAGAGGCCATCTGCTTTGCTATCGAGCAGCTTCCGCCATCGGCTCAGCCGTGGGCAATCATGGAGATCGGCGAGGATCGCATTAAGTTCTCGCAGATCCGCGAGCTCTACGACAGCGAGCGGTACCCGCTGATCCGCGGGGATGGCCAACGCCGCGACCTCGCCCTGGCGAGCGTGGCACAGCGCGCCGCCGCGGGAGCTGCGCCGCCGCATGGCCGCGAAAGGAATGGAAGATAGCAATGCTGAGTTTTCCCAACTTCAGTCGCAGCTATGATGCCACGCGACACTGCATTCGCTTTTGGGGGAGCGATGGCGCCATCGAAATCTCGTTCTTCCTGGATGAGAGCGCCTTGATCGGCATCGCGGTCGAACCGCCTTCAAGCGAAGCTTCGTTGCTCGAGAGCTTTGATTGCAACCGTGAGCGGATTCTCAAGGCTGCCCGCAAAGTCTACGAGCGGCGGCGCAAGGGCTCCTACGATCTCTTCGCATCGGATCTCCGCTGACCGCAAACACAGCCGCACTGAAACGAGTTGTGCGAACTTGCATGCCGAGCAGGTCATCTCTTCCTGCCCCATGGAAGTGGGAACGCCGCAATGCAGTCGTGACCACACAGGGACAGCAGCATGAAACTTCGCGTCGGCTACGAGCTCCAGTATGTGTTTCCGCAACCGACGCCGGCCATTTTGATGCTGAACGTCCACTTCTCACGCGTTTCCGATCTCGCAGCTCCCGACCACATCATCATCAGCCCGTCGGTGCCCCTATCGGGATACCGCGATGGATTTGGCAATTGGTGCGCCAGGATCGTCGCACCAGCAGGACAGGTGCGCATCGCAACCGATGCCATCGTCAGAGATACTGGTGTCCCGGATGCGTTTATACCGAATGCCAACCAGGTTCCGGTCGAAGACCTTCCCGAGGAGGCGCTCGTCTTTCTTTTGGCCAGCCGCTTCTGCGACAGCGATCAGCTTCTGGACCTGTCCTGGAAATTGTTCGGTCACGCGACACCGGGCTGGGGCCGCGTGCAAGCCATCTGCGATTTCGTGCATGCGCGCATCGCGTTCGGCTATGAGCATGCGCGCGTGACGAGAACCGCATCGCAAGCGTATCAGGAGCAGCGCGGCGTCTGTCGCGACTACGCGCACTTGGCGGTGGCATTCTGCCGGGCCTTGAATATCCCAGCCCGCTATTGCACCGGCTACCTGGGCGACGTAGGTACGCCGCCGCCCTATCCTCCAGGCGATTTTGCCGCCTGGTTCGAGGCTTTCGTGGGCGGGCACTGGTATACGTTCGATCCGAGGAACAACGTTCCACGCATCGGCAGAGTCCTGATAGCGCGGGGTCGCGACGCTGCCGACGTCGCCATGACCACGACGTTCGGGCCGAACACGCTGGAGGGCTTCCGCGTATGGACGGACGAGATCAGCGAGGGCTCAGGGAAGCCGTCTTGAGGGACCGAGTTATTCTCGGCGTTTTGCCCTGAACTTGCGGGCCTCAGTGATACCGGTCAGGGCCGCCTCTATTTCCGGTTGCGTGACGTCGGGGAACTTCCTTTGCAACGCCGTCAGCAGACTTGAGTCCTGATGCCCTTGGGTGATCAAGCGATCGAGCTCTTCAGACAACTCGGCATGGTCGGTCGTCACGCTGCCCACGGTACACTCACCGGTTGTCGGACACGGAAATCACGCGGCGTCGCGGGACCGATAGAAGACCGCGCGAGGGCGCGATGGCTGAAATCCCTGGCGCATGTGGACGTCGCAGTAGGGGCCGTTCGCCTTGCGTTTGCCGCAGAAATGAAAGTCCGGCCCTTGAGGGTCGCCTATCGGCCAACGGCAGTCATCCGGCAGAAGCGTTTCGATCGTCTTGAGCTGACCGGTTGGCGCTTTTGGGCCCCCGCGCGGCAGCAGCATTGGTGCGGTCTTTTTTGAATCCATGATCGAGCCTCACTGGGAAACGTTTGCATTGAATGCGTGGTCCGCGAAGTAGAAGAGCCCCGGTGAAGACCGGGGCTCCCCGTCTTTCGTGCCTCTAAAAGGATCTTAGAAGCCCATGTCTCCCATGCCGCCACCCATCTGCCCGTGAGAGTGACCGGCATCCTTCTTCGGCAGTTCGGCGATCATCGCCTCAGTCGTTACCAGAAGCCCTGCGACAGAGGCTGCATCCTGCAGCGCGCAGCGGACGACCTTGGCAGGATCGATGACGCCCTGGGAGACGAGGTCTCCATAGGCGCCGGACTGCGCATTGAAGCCGAACGCGTATGCCGGATTTTCGAGGATCTTGCCGACGATCACCGAGCCGTCTTCACCCGCGTTGGCGAAGATCTGGCGAGACGGTGCCTGAAGCGCCTTGCGGACGATGGCGATCCCGGTCTTTTGATCCTCATTGTTGGACTTGAGCGCATCGAGCGCCTTGATGGCCCGCAGCAGGGCAACGCCGCCTCCCGGAACGATGCCCTCTTCGACTGCCGCCCGCGTCGCGTGCAGCGCGTCGTCGACGCGGTCCTTGCGCTCCCTG
>CAXMLT010000488.1:0-3125 GCA_964194245.1 uncultured Hyphomicrobium sp. | reverse complement strand
TTACACCACGTGCCCGGACACTACCCGGCCGCGATGATACCTCAAATCGTTCGCACGTCTCTCTTAACGACGAGCAGCGCACCCGCGTCCAGTTGGCCTTCAAGAGCCATCGCGGCAGCGCCAAGGCGGACGTAAATATTCAGGTCCGGGTAGGTGTCGCCGTTCCTCGTACGATAACGCTCTACGAAGTCCCCGAGGAAGTCATCCTCATCGTTCCAGAGTGGCGGCGATATAAGTACGTATTGATCGGCGACGAGATCTGCGTCATCGATCCCGACACCTACGAAATCATCGACGTCATTGCCGCCGTGTGAGTCGGCAGGCACAGCAAAAGAGAAGCCCGGCTAAACGCCGGGCTTTTTTCTTTCCCTGGCTCCGCCGAGGTCGCCCGTACGGCGTCTCGACTGAATGATCCAAAAAGGAAGCCCGGCACTGGGGCCGGGCTTCAAGCATGTGTTGAGCGAACCGATGTGGTGGCAAGACCAGACGCCGGCCCGCGCAACTGGCCGTTCGCCTAAGTGCAATTCGTGGCCGAAATCCGATGAGCGGCGGTCCGACCGTTTAAAACGTCAACGGCCGCTCGGATTGATCCGGGACCGCACACGCGGCAGCGTGGCCACCTTGGCTAACCGCGAGCTATCTCGAGGGCCAAGCAATTCTGGACTACAGGTTGATGTCACGTCATTAGTGTCCAAGCATTCCCGTCACATTAAGGAGAATAATTACGACGACCGGAACGCCAAGTAGCCAAAGAATGATGCTTTTCATGCAGGTCTCCGCGGTTTGGCCACCACGGAACTAATGAGCCACCTTGTAGGTTCCTAAGGACGTTGTCTGGCTGGGTTAGTTCCATGCATGAACTCATCTACCTTGTTGGCTTGGTCGTGGTCGTCATGTTCATCCTGAGCGCCCTCGGCCTGCATTGAAGGGAGCTCGCTCAATGGCTGAAATCGTGGCGCCGCCGTCGGGACCTCTCCAAGCTAGTTGCGCACCTAGCTACATCGAATGGGCACCGGTCATCGCCGGCGCTGTACTGGCTGCTGCTTTGTCGTTCGTTCTTCTCACGTTTGGGGCGGGAATCGGCCTTTCTCTTCTTTCGCCGTACGCGGCCCACAGCCACACCGCAGCGTCGGTCGCGGCTCTCTGGGGACTTGTGGTTCCGATAGGGTCACTTCTAATCGGAGGGTACATCGCCGGTCGGATGCGAGCGCCGCGGGAAGGCGCCGATGAAGCCGAAACGGAGTTCCGGCATGGCCTTCACGGTGCGCTCGTGTGGGGTATCAGTATCCTATTTGGCGCTATACTTTCGTTCTATGCGGCGACCGCTACTGCGCAGACAGGCGTAGGGGCTCTCGATAAGGGAGCGATCTACTCTGTTGCGGCTGACAACCTGCTTGCGCCGGCCACAGTTGCAGACGCGACGCCAACCGCCCCCCCACCGGCGTCCACAAAGCCATCGTCTATTGTTGCACCCTCAATTACCGCAAAGGGTGCTGACGAAAACATCGGTGCTGAGCGCGTGATAGCCACGGCAGTTGCCGCTGGCCATCTCTCTCCAGCACAGAGAGGATATCTAACCGGCCTCGTATCGCAGCGGACTGGCATGAGCACTTCCGATGCGGAAAAACGCGTTGATCAAACCTTCGCCGAAACGCGGCAGGCTGCAGATACAGCGCGCAGAGCGACCGTTGTGGCAACGCTCGTGACGGCGACTGGTCTCATGATAGGTCTTCCAGCAGCTTGGTATGCAGCCCAACGAGGTGGACATCACCGCGACCATAATATTCCGGCTCGCTTTACTTGGGCATTTCGGCCCCGCAATCGGTCCATGCCTATGCCGTCGAACTAGCTGAGCGGGCCGAGCTCAAACCATTTCGAGAAGTGCGAAGTGCGTCGAACGTCAGCACGCATCGCTTTCACTTGACTTGCGCGCCGAGCCGCATTTGCGAGGGCAGAACCCAGCGTAAACATCAGGAGGGCATAGAAGTGAAGGCTCTTTGTTGGCATGGCAAAGGCGACATGCGCTGTGAGACAGTGCCGGATCCTTTAATCCAGCATCCTCGGGATGCGATCATCAAGGTCACGGCCTGCGCCATCTGCGGTTCCGATCTGCACATCTACGATGGCGTCATCCCGACGATGGAGAAAGGCGATGTCATTGGCCATGAGACCATGGGCGAAGTGGTGGAGGTTGGCGCTGAGAACGAGAAACTGAAAGTCGGCGATCGCGTCGTCGTGCCGTTCACCATCGCGTGCGGCGAATGCTTCTTCTGCAAGCGCGGGTACTATTCTGGCTGTGAACGCAGCAACCCCAACGCCAAGAAGGCCTCGGCACTGTGGGGGCATTCGCCGGCCGGATTGTTCGGATACTCCCACTTGCTCGGCGGGTACCCCGGAGGCCAAGCGGAATACTTACGCGTTCCCTATGCCGACGTAGGGCCGATCAAGGTCCCAGATGGTCTGTCGGATGAGCAGGTACTGTTCCTATCGGATATTTTTCCGACCGGCTATATGGCGGCGGAGTTCTGCAACATCCAACCCGGCGACACGATCGCTATTTGGGGCGCCGGCCCGGTCGGCCAGTTCGCAATCCGCAGCGCCTTTCTACTCAGCGCAAAACGCGTCATCGCTATCGAAACCGTTCCTGAACGCGTTGCGTTGGCCGAAGCCGCCGGCGCCGAGATCGTCGATTTTATGAAGGAGGATGTCTACGACCGGATCCAGGATCTGACCAGTGGCCGTGGGGCAGATGCATGCATTGACGCGGTGGGCACTGAACCTCACACGATGGGAGCTTCGATTCCATCATGGACCGCGTGAAGGTCGCGACCTTCATGGGCACCGACCGCCCCCACGTTTTGCGCCAGGCGATCCATTGCTGCCGAAACTTCGGCACGGTTTCGATCGTCGGCGTCTATGGGGGGTTCCTCGATAAAATTCCTATGGGCTCGGCCATCAATCGAGGGCTTACCTTCCGCATGGCGCAGACGCCGGTACAGCACTACATGCCGAAGCTGTTGGCTCTGATCGAACAGGGGACGATTGATCCGACGGTCGTCATCACCCACACAGCTCCGCTCGAGGACGGTCCCGAGCTCTATAAGAGCCCGTCCGGGAACATCTTG
>CAXMLT010000487.1:0-4745 GCA_964194245.1 uncultured Hyphomicrobium sp. | reverse complement strand
GTTCAAGGAGAAGGCCGGCAAGGACCGCGAGAACGCGTCGGTCGGCCTCTACGTTTATCCAAACCTGATGGCGGCCGACATCCTCGCTTATCGCGCGACGCACGTTCCCGTCGGCGACGATCAGAAGCAGCACCTGGAGCTTGCCCGCGACATTGCGCAGAAGTTCAACAACGACTTCAAGCCGTGGATCGAGAAGGCGGGCCACGCCGACGGCGCCTTCTTCCCGCTGCCCGAGCCGGTCATCACCGGCCCGGCGACGCGCGTCATGAGCCTGCGCGATGGTACGAAGAAGATGTCGAAGTCGGACCCCTCAGATCTGTCGCGCATCAACCTGACGGATGATGCCGACACCATCGCCAAGAAGATCCAGAAGGCGAAGACCGATCCCGAGCCGCTTCCCTCCGAGGAGAAGGGGCTCGAGGGGCGTCCCGAAGCCGAGAACCTCGTCGGCATCTACGCGGCGCTTGCTGGGAAGTCGAAGGCAGAGGTCCTGGCCGAGTTCGGCGGCGCGCAGTTCTCGGCCTTCAAGAAGTCGCTAGCGGAGTTGTGCAGCGCGCGGCTTGGTCCCATCGCGGCGGAGACGAAGCGCCTGATGAGCGATCCCTCCGGCATCGACGCCATCCTCGCCGACGGCGCCGCGCGGGCTCGTGCCCTCGCCAAGCCAGTGCTCGACGAGGTGAAGGATATCGTCGGCTTCGTGCGCTCGTGAGCATCCGCCAAGCCGCTTCCGGCGCTATCGGCATGTTGTGGGCGGCCTCGCCCCATGGCAGCATGGGCGCATGAGCTCGAAAAAGACGCGCCGTTCCTTTGAAGCCGGGCACTTTCGCAAGTTCCTGCTCATCGTCGACGAGAGCATGGAGGTCGAGAGCGCGCTCTATTTCGCCGCGAGCCGAATCCAGCGCTCCTCGGGCTCTATCGTCATGCTCTACGTGATCGTGCCGCAGGAATTCCAGCACTGGATCAACGTGCGCCAGCAGCAGGTCGAGGAAGAGACGGCGAAGGCGAAGGCGCTGTTCCGCCTGTTCCGGCGGAAGCTCAACCTTGCTGGGTTCGAGGGCGTGGCCTGCGAGGAGATCATCCGCGAGGGGGGAAAGGCCGAGGAGATCCGTCGCCTCATCGACGAAGACGACGATATCGCGCTCCTGGTGCTCGGGGCCTCCAACGACCCGGCCGGCCCGGGCCCGCTCGTCTCGACCCTCGCCGCCGGCACCACGGCCGGGAACTTCCCCATTCCCATGACGATTGTGCCGGGGACGCTCGAGCTGGCCGATATTCAGGCTTTGGCGTAAGGAAAGCCCTCGAAATTGCGGCCGATGTCTCCTATGTTGAAAGACATCTTAGAGACGTTCTAATAATGAGGGTCGTGCCAGCCTGAGGTCGGCCCCGGCCAAACGGAGACGAGGCGATGTTCATCCAGACCGAGGCGACGCCCAATCCCGCCACGCTGAAGTTCATGCCCGGAAAGCCCGTGCTCGCCGAGGGTACCGCTGACTTCACCGACAAGACCGAGGCCCTGGTATCTCCGCTCGCTGCGCGCCTGTTCGACATCAAGGGCGTGCGCGGCGTGTTTCTGGGCTCCGACTTCATCTCGGTCACTAAGGACGAGGCGGAGTGGCAACACCTGAAGCCGATGATCCTCGGCGCCATCATGGAGCACTACGTGTCGGGCGTTCCCGTTGTCGCGGAGGTGGCCAACGACGGCGCGAGCGATGCCTACGATCCCAAGGACCAGACCATCGTCGATACCATCAAGGAGCTGTTGGAGACGCGCGTGCGCCCGGCAGTGGCCCAGGACGGCGGCGACATCACCTTCTCGGGCTTCCGCGACGGCGTAGTTTACCTGCACATGCGCGGGGCCTGCTCCGGCTGCCCAAGCTCCACGGCAACGCTGCGGCACGGCATCGAGAACCTGCTCCGGCATTTCTGCCCCGAGGTGCAGGAGGTGCGGGCCGCCTGAGGCTCCGCTCCTGGACGTTCGTGCACAAGGACTTGAGGAACCCCGCCCAAATGAGCGGGGTTTTTCGTTAGGATTGCGCCGCGCGTTCCTCCGGAGGGCCCTCATGACGCAAGCCATCGACGAAGCTGCACTGAAGCAGCTTTTTCTCGACGCCCGCACGCACAACAAATGGCAGCAAAAGGACGTGCCGGACGCTCTCCTGCATCGCCTCGTCGATGTGCTCAAGATGGGGCCGACCAGCGCAAACTGTTCGCCTGCGCGCTTCATCTTCGTGAAATCGAAGGAAGCTAAGGAGCGTCTGAAGCCGCACTTGAGCGAAGGCAACCGCGAGAAGACGATGCAGGCCCCGGTATGCGCCATCGTCGCCTACGATTTGGATTTCTACGAGCAATTGCCGAAGCTGTTTCCGCACACGGACGCGCGGAGCTGGTTCGTCGGTCAGGACGAAAAGATCGCGGTCACGGCCTTTCGCAACGGGACCCTGCAGGGCGCCTACCTGATCCTGGCGGCGCGCGCGCTGGGCCTCGATACCGGGCCGATGTCGGGCTTCGACAACGAGGGCGTGGACAGGGCATTTTTCGCCGGCACCAGCGTCAAGTCGAATTTCCTGTGCAATCTCGGCTACGGCGATTGGGCGGGCGTAATGCCGCGTTCGCCGCGGTTTACGTTCGCCGAAATGGCAAAGATCGCATGAAGCCGCCTCGTCGCGCGGGGCTTGGGGGGTGGAAAATAAGGCGCGTGCTGCGTATAGGCTGGAGGCCATGAACATTCTGGCCTTCGACACCTGTTTCGACGCCTGCTCCGTCTGCGTGGCGCAGACGCGCGCGGAGCGAGCCGTCGAATTTTCAGGCGCGCTCGAGCGCTTCGAGACGGGCCACGCCGAGCGGCTCATACCGATGGTCGAGGAGGTGATGAGCCGCGCTGGCCTGACCTTCAGGGACATCGATCGCCTGGCCGTGACCGTGGGGCCCGGCACCTTCACCGGTACGCGCATCGGGGTCGGCGCGGCACGCGCGTTGGCGCTTTCGAGCAGCATGGAAGTCGTCGGGGCTTCGAGCCTTGCGGTCATGGCGGAGGCCGCACTGCGCAAGCTCCAGCCTCCTCCCGGCACCAACCTCGCCGTCGCCGTCGATGCACGGCGCGGGCAAGCGTACGTGCAACTGTTTGCAGTCAGCGCGCTCGAGCCCAAATCGCCCCCGCTGCTTCTCTCCATCGAGGAGGCTGGCCGCATCGGCGCGGACCCGCTGATCGTTGTGGGCTCGGCCGCCGAAGCCGTCGCCACAGCCGCTGCCGCCTCAGGCCGCAGCGTGGCGGCGCGCCTGCCCGATTTGCTGCCCGACGCCGCGGCGTTGGCGCGCATGGCCTTCGAGCTCCCCGCCAGCCAAGGTCCCCTGGCGCCGCTCTACCTTCGGCCGCCCGATGCCAAGCCCCAGGACGGGAAATCGATTGCGAGGGCCCAGCCGTGAAGCCTGCCACCCTGATCCCACTCGACCCACGCAACTTGAGCCTGTTGTGGGCAAACCCCGAGCGCGTTCCCGACATCGCCGAGCTGCACGCGCGCCTGTTCGATCCGGCCTGGGATGCCGCCAGCATCGGCGGTCTGATCGAGCATCCGGCCGCCGCGGCGTTCATCGCCCAGATACGCGAGCCCAAGGCGCTTGCCGGCTTCGTCATCGGTCAGATCGCGGGGGAGCAGGCCGAGATCCTCTCGATCGGAGTAGCACCCGAGTGGCAGCGTCGCGGCATCGGCCGCCAGATGGTCGAGGGCCTCATCCGCGCGGCTCGCCGCGCCGAGGTCAAGCGCCTGTTTCTGGAGGTGGCGGCAGACAACGCCCCGGCCATCAAGCTCTACGAGGGGCTCGGCTTTGCAATCGTTGCCAGCCGCAAGGGCTACTATGCGCGTGCGAGCGGGCCGCCCGTCGATGCGCTCATCCTTTCGCTCGCCCTCTAGCCGGTGCCCCCCTGCGCCGCAGGTGGACGGACCGTAATTGCCCTCATATAAAGCCACGAGTGAGCGTGAGCTGATCGGCCGCTTCATGCCCGACCCCGACAAGGACCACCTCTCGCGCATCGAGGAGCTGTGCGCGGCCCAAGGACTGCGCATGACCGGGCAGCGCCGAGTGATCGCGCGCGTGCTGGGCTCGGCGAAGGACCACCCGGACGTCGAGGAGGTCTATCGCCGTGCCAACAAGGTCGATGCGCGGATATCGCTATCGACCGTCTATCGCACGCTGAAGCTGTTTTCGGAGAAGGGCATCCTCGAGCGCCACGACTTCGGCCACAAGCGCGGCCGCTACGAGGAAGCGACGGGTCCCCACCACGACCACCTGATCGATGTCGAGAACGGGCGCGTCATCGAGTTTCGCAACGAGTCGATCGAGGCGCTGCAGGAGCGGATCGCGCGCGAGCTCGGCTTCAAGCTCGTGGGCCATCGGCTCGAGCTCTATGGCGTCCGCGTGAAGGCGGGCAAGAAGTAGCGTTGAGCGGAGGGGGCGAGATGGGCGCGATCAGGGGCGGTTCCGTTCTCGCCGGCTTCTTCGCGCTGACGATCCCGCTAATGCCGGTGCAGGCGGTGCTGCTACGTGTCAATGCGAACGCCGCGCGACGCTTTCCCAACTGGTATCACCGCCGCGTCTGCCGCCTGCTCGGCATTCGCATCGAAATCGAGGGCGAAGTGGCGCGCGATAAGCCGGTGCTCCTCGTCGCCAATCACACCTCTTGGCTCGACATCCCGGTGCTGTCGGCGGTCGCGCCCGTCTCCTTCGTGGCGAAGAAGGAGGTCGGTGGC
>CAXMLT010000486.1:0-6248 GCA_964194245.1 uncultured Hyphomicrobium sp. | reverse complement strand
GCTGTTCAAGATCGCCAACGACATCCGCCTCTTAGGTTCCGGGCCGCGCTCGGGGCTCGGCGAGCTCTCCCTGCCCGAGAACGAGCCCGGCTCATCGATCATGCCGGGCAAGGTCAACCCGACCCAGTGCGAGGCGCTGACGCAGGTGTGCGTGCAGATCTTCGGCAACAACTCCGCGATCGTGTTCGCGGGCAGTCAGGGCCACTTCGAGCTCAACGTCTACAATCCGGTGATGGGCTACAACTTCCTGCAGTCGGTGCGGCTGATGGCGGATGCGGCACGCTCGTTCACCGACAACTGTATCGTCGGCATCGAGCCGCGCGCCGACAACATCAAGGCGGGGCTCGAGCGCTCGCTTATGCTCGTCACCGCGCTCGCGCCTAAGATCGGCTACGACGCAGCGGCCAAGATCGCCAAGACCGCGCAAGTGAAGGGCACGACCTTGCGCGAGGAGGCGGTCGGCGGTGGCTACGTGACGGCGGCGGAGTTCGACGAGATCGTCGATCCGAGGAAGATGCTGGGGCCGGAGTAGGGTTGTGAGCGCCGAGATCAGCAATCTGCGCCGCGCGCGCAAGGCGAAGGCGAGGGCCGAGGCGCAGACGAGCGCGGCCGAGAATCGCGCCAAGCACGGGGTTTCCAAGGCCGAGCGCGAGAAGGTAGAGCGGAAGAAGTCGCAGGAGCGGAGCCGGCTCGAGGCGCACCGGATCGGCGACGGCGAGACCTGAGCCATGCCGCGACCCGTAAAGCGCTCGTTCAAGATTGCAGGGCACCGCACCTCGATCTCGCTCGAGTCGCCGTTCTGGGACGCGCTGCGCCAAGCAGCGGAGGTGGAGCACACTACCGTTGCCGCGCTCGTTGCGGCGATCGACAAGGAGCGGGGCGCCTCGGGGCTGTCGAGCGCGGTGCGCGTTTGGGTGCTCGACTTCTTCCGTAATCCCCGCGCGGGTTCGTCAGGCGATACTGAGACTGGACAGCAGACGACGTTGGGCTGAGCCAGCGCGGAGATCAATTCGGACTGTTCTGCAGCGAGCGCAGGACCTGCTCGCCGACCGGCACCTGACGCGGGAACCGCCGTCGCCGGTTCGTGCCCTGTGGCGCGTCGGGCGCCACGGCGCCAGGCGTGCCGGGCGGCAGCTCGCCGGTCGCGGGCGTGGCGCCGGGCGGCAGCACTTGCGCCTCCTGCCCGGGGACCTGCTGGCCAGGAATGGGCGGAACGTCGATGGCGCCGCTGTCCTGGCGCTGCGGCGGCTCGGGGACGGCGGCCGCACCGGGTACGCCCGGTTGAGCCGGATTTGTTGAGGGTTGCGCCGGCTGCGCGGACTGCTGCGGCGCTCGCGTCCCGTAAGCCTGCGGGGCAAGCTGGGGATAGGTAGTTGGCGGATACGCAGGCGGCGGGGGCACCGCGCTTTGCGGCAGCGCTTGGGGTGGCATTGCTGCGCGTGCGGCCTGATCGGCGGCGAGTGCGCGACGGCGCTCCTCGTCCTGGCGTGCGCGCTCGGCGTCAGCCTTGTGCAGCCGCTCGAGTTGATCGGCGTCGAGCTCCATGCGGCGGATCGCAAGCTCGCGCTCCAGCGGATCGGCGGTGATGCGCGGCTCGAGCGTCCAGGCGTCCTTGAGTGGGCCGACGTAGACGACGGTGACGGCGGCCAGCGCGCCCTTGCGCGGCTTGTCGGCTTGCTCGACGTCGGGCGCTTTTGGCTGCAGGACCCATTCGCTGTCGACCACGAGCGACGCGAGATCGACGGTTGTGGCGACCTTTGTGTATCCGGCCTCGGACTGCAGCTCGAACGGCTCGAGCTTCGCGGCGCCGTCGGCGATCGTGATCGCGATCTTACGCGGGCCCACCGCAACGGCGGCTGCCGCCATCTGCCCTCGCAGCGCGGTGATGAGCGCCTCGCCGGCGCCGCCGGCGGCACCCGTGAGCACGGCCTCCGACGTCTCAACCACGGCGAGCGGCGTCGGGACATGCGCGGAGACGTCTCCGAGTGTGAGCTCGCCCTTGCCGGCCGCGACCGCGATCAGGCCACCGGGCGTGGCGCCCGTCGAGGAGAAGTCGACCGCGAGCGCCGCCGCCGCGTTTTTAGCGGAGAGATTGATGCCGTTCATACGGACGTCGCCCGCGAGCTTGGCGCCACCCGGAGCCCGCTCCAGCGCCGCTGTCGCCAGCACGTCGCCGCCCGCGGCTTTGCCCTCGAGCTTGACGATGGAGATCTTACCGGGGGCAAGCGCCACCTCGAGCCGCGCGCCCTTGATGCTCATACCCGGTGCGAGCGAGAGCGTGCCGAAGGACACGCCGAGCTTTGCCTCTATGCCATCCAGAGCTGCGAAATCGAATTGTGATTCAGGCCAGATGGATTTTCCTGCGGTCAGCGGCTCGGCTCCAGGCGCGGGCGGCGGTGCAGCCGCGGCAGTCGGTGCTTGCGCCCCCGGCGCCGGAGCTGGTGCGGTGACGCTGCGATCGAGGGCGACGCCCAGCAAACCCGGGATCGACGCCTCGCCGACTTCAAGCTGTGCCGTGACGATAGGCGTGCCGCCATCGGGATAAGCCAACGCGATGGTGCCATCGACTTTGCTGCCGCCGATCGTAACCTTGTAGGGCTGAACTTCGATCGCGCTCGGCGCCGATAGGACCTTGAGCGAGCCGACGATGGGGTAGCCGTGCAACGTGCCACCCGAGCCGAGCCCCGCAAGCGCCAGGGCGTCGCCGAGGTTGAGCGCAGACACGCGCACCTCACCGTCGAATTTGTTGGCGCCGTCGGCAGGCAGCGCAACCTGCCCGTCGTAGCCGAAGAACAGCCCCGCGGCCTTGACCGAGGCCGTCGCGAGCAAGCCTTGCGCCGGCGTCCCGACGGCCTTCAGAAAGATTTCGCCGGGCCGCTGCGGTTGCGACGCCGTAGCGGACACCCGCGCGCCCAGGCTGTCGAGCGCCTGCACGACGTCGGCCGCCTGCATCGTGAGATCGATGTCCGCGCCGGCATTGCGCCAGTTGGCGAGGCCGCCGTCGAGGCGCACCGTAGCGACGACCCGGCCGCCATCGGTCTGACCGTCGGCGCGGATGTCGGCCGCCGCCGGTGCGCGCACTCCGAGATCGATTGCACCGGCCAACCGTGCAGGCGCGAAAGCGGCGTAGCCCATTGCCTTTGCGGAAGCGTCATCGGGTAGCTCGGCGAGCCGCACGAGCGAAGCGAAGGCATCCTTGCTCGGCGCCGCCAGTGTCCAGCGCAACTTCCCACGCGGCTGCGCCGTTACGTCCGCGACGTCGCCTTCGAACTCGATCTCGAGACCATCGTCGGTCGAAAACTTGCACGACCGCATCGACAGGCGGCCCTTTTCGACGCCGAGGTCGAGATCCACGTTGCGCACCGGCTGGCGCTGCGTCTTGAGCTCGGCCGCCCGCAGGCGCAGTGAGAAATCCGATTTTGCGACATCGAGCCAGCGCGGTTGCGACGCCGCGGCGTCGTCCTTCTTCGCCGCGTCGGGCCCGGCGCCCACCAGCATACCCTTGAGATAGCCCACCGCCGTCGGCCAGAACCGGCTCGCGTCGAGCTGCTGACCATCGAGCACGATCGCGAGCTGCGTGCGCTCGCCGCCGACGTAGTGCACTGAGCCGGTGAGCGGCGTACCGCCGACGTCGGCGCCTGCGTCGGTCAGATCGATCGCCTTCTCGCTCATGCCGAGCCGGCCCTGCAGCGAGAACGCACCGTCGCTGCGCACGAGATCGGCAACGCTGCCGTCCTGGGCGACCCAGGTGAGGAAGCGCGGCAGGCTCGAGCCGCGGAGCGCTAGATCGCCCTGGAAAGTGCGCGTGTTCGCGACGTCGGCGATGGTGCCGTCGAGCGTGAGCCTGGCACCGCCCGGCAGGCCGGCGCGCAGGCCCTTCAAGAGTAGCGTGCCGTTGCTGCGGGCGGCCTCGAGGCGGATCCCACTCACGGCTTCTCCGCCGAGGTTGGCCTGGTCGATATCGAAGCGGATCTTGGTCTCGGCTTGCATCGGCAGCGCGTCCATGACCGCCGCGACGAAACTTTGTGCGGTGTCGAGCGGGCGCTTGCTGCCGCCGCTACCTGCAATGCGGTCGAGATCGAGCCAGCGCGAGGCGAGGTTGAGGTCCACATTGAGCGCGTCTGACCACGTCGCTTCTGCATTGCCGCCGATGAGCTGGGGCTGCCCCAGCCGCTCGAACGAGAGGGTGATGGCGTCGACCTTAAGTCCCTTGGCGTCGCCGGCGAACGTCGCCTTAAAATCGACGCCGGCTTTCTCGGCCTTGGCGGGGTGCCCGGCTCCGTCAGGTGCCGGGTTCGGGGTCGCGGCCGGGGCCTCGGCAGCCGCAGCGTCGAGATCGAACTTCGCCGTCATCTCGCCTTCGAGGTGCGGCCGCCCCTTCAGATCGACGAGGCGGCCGTCGACGGAATAGGTGTTGCCGCGCTCGGCGCGGACGATCGACTTGAAACGGATGGCGCCGTCTGGGTCCACGGCGCCCGTGGCGATGCGCAGCTCGCGCGGAGCGCCCTGCCAGCTCGCCGTGCCCCTGAACGAGAACGGGCCTTCGATCGAATCGGCCTTGAGCTCGCCGTTGAGGCCGTCGAGCTGCGCGAACTCGGAGCCCTTGGGACCCTGCAGCGCCACCATGCCGTCCTTGATGCGGACGGACTGCAGCGAGATATCCGCTGGGACGAAGGGAAGCGTGCCGGGCGCGATCGAGAGCGTGCGCCAGTTGCCGCCACCGTCGGCGTCGACGGCGAGGCGCAGGATCGGCCGCTTCAGCTCGACCTCGTTGGCTTCCAGGATGCCCTTCAGGAGCGGCGGCACCGACAGCTTCATGGTGAAGCTCTCGGCCCGGAAGAACGGCTCGCCGGTGGTCGCTGACGGATCGGCGATGCGCAGCTTGTCGAAGCGCACGTAGGGCGCGGGCAATAGGCGCACGTTGACGTCGCCGCCGACGCGCACCTCGCGGCCGAGGATGCGGGTCGCCTCCTCCTCGAACACGCCGCGGTAACCGTTCCAATCGATGAAATACGGCACCGCGAACAGCGCGGCGAGCGCAAGCGTAAGCAGGCCGGCGATGTACAGAAGCCCGTTGCTCATTGACCTTTTCGAGGGCCGGATTGGCGGCCGGCCCCGCTCTATCAAATTGGCAGAGCTGGAGCCATGGCGGCGCCGTCTCTGGGGTAGTCCCTCGCGCTTGTCTCTACGATGTTGTGGCGGGAGGGACCCGAGACGCCTGCCACCAAATCAACGCGGAGTTCAGTCTAGCTTATTCGCTCATCCCTGTCTGGCGCGCGATCCCGGTCAGAAGCGTCTCGACCATCGTGAAAAGTGACGCAGTTCCGGAAATTCGCGCGGCTGAGGGCGACCGCCTCGGCCACAATTCCCATATCTCGTGTGGGCGAGAAGCGGCCAGCGGTTGCCGCAAGAGTGCTCTTGATATAGTTGCGAACTATGGCGCAAAACGGAAAACATTTGGCGAACGCGCCGGACGCATCCGACGACCCTCCCTTCGATCTCCCGGAGGCCTCGGGAGGGCGCGAGCCGGGACCATCGCTCTCCTCGCGCGCGCTGCAGGGCGCTTCGCTGCCGCCGTACCTTTCTGGCCTCAATCCCGAGCAGCGGCAGGCGGTGGAAGCGCTCGACGGGCCGGTGCTAGTGCTGGCCGGCGCCGGGACCGGCAAGACGCGCGTCCTGACCACCCGTATCGCGCACGTGCTCGCGAGCCGCAAGGCCTACCCGAGCCAGCTCCTCGCCGTCACCTTTACCAACAAGGCCGCCCGCGAGATGAAGGAGCGGGTCGGCGACCTCGTCGGCGGCATCGTCGAGGGCATGCCGTGGCTCGGCACGTTTCACTCGATCGGCGTCAAGATCCTGCGCCCGCACGCCGAGCTCGTCGGCCTCAAGTCGGGCTTCACCATCCTCGACACGGACGACCAGATCCGGCTCATGAAGCAGGTGATCGAGGCCGCCGGGCTCGACAAGGACCGCTGGCCGGCACGCCAGCTCGCCTCCTTGATCGACGGCTGGAAGAACCGCGGGCTCACGCCCGACAAGGTGCCCGCGGGTGAGGCCTATGGGTTTGCGTCCGGCAAAGGCGCTCAACTCTACGCCGCCTACCAGCAGCGCCTGAAGGAGCTCAACGCGTGCGACTTCGGCGACCTGCTGCTCGAGAACCTGCGGCTGTTCCTGGAGCACCCCGACGTGCTCGCCGACTACCAGCGCCGCTTCCGCTACATCCTCGTCGACGAGTACCAGGACACCAA
>CAXMLT010000485.1:0-11979 GCA_964194245.1 uncultured Hyphomicrobium sp. | reverse complement strand
GGTGTGGGACGCTGCGGCGGGCGCGCAGCCCACTCCTTGAGGCGCGGCTCGATCGAGGAGTCGAGGATCTCCGGGCGCCCTTTGCGCCAGTCCTCCCATGGAAAGTAGTGGTACCAACTGCGCCACGCTCCGTGCTGCACTTCGAGTGAGGACTTCGCTTGCGTGAGCGCGAGGTAGCCGATCGACACGACGTGCGGGCCAACGTCTCCCGGCTCGGCGTGGCGTCCCCTATCCCCGAACGTGTAGAGCTGCTCGGCATAGCCGAGGTCTAGTCCCGTCTGCTGGCGCACCCAGGCGCGCAAGCCGATTTCGAAAGTACGGTGCTGCATTGGTGAGAACGTGCCGAACGGAAGTCCGTCATCGCCCTCCCCCCGTATGATGAGAACGACCGGCTCGTTCTGCGACACGGCGATAATCGCAGCATTGAGACCTATCTCGACAGCCGCAGGCTCCGAGCGGGCCTCCGCATGCACTTGACGATCGACGGTCACGGCCGGTCGCTTCAACTGCGCGGGCGAGTTCATGCTTTTGCTCCGGTGTGTGGAGCCCCCCAATGAGGCTGGGGTACGGCCTGATCGTGGCCCTTTTCGGATCGGTGGGCGCAGAACGTATTCTCCACGCTGAGCAATTTATAAATCACTGCCTTGCTCAACCAGCCACTGGAATCTGGCGAGGAACTCCCGCTGGGCCTCATCCGTCGGGAGCGGGCCCAAGCTTTCCACGGCCTCGACCAGCTCCGGCGAGACCTTGCCGGGGTCGCCGAAAAATTGGGTCGCCTCGGCCTTGGAGAAGCCCGCAAGCCGGGTCGCCTCGTAGTAGGCGGCGACGCGATCGCACGCCTTGATGCCCGCTCGAATAGGCTCCGGCAGCTCGCGCGGCAGACCGAATCGCTCGTGGATGGCCGCGAGCAGGCGAAGCTCGAAGGCCTTGTAATCGAGGCCAATCGCCGTCTTGAACGGGCTGATCAGGTCGCCGATCACGTATTCCGGCGCATCGTGCAGCAGCGTCGCGAGCCGCCAACGCGCCGGCCAATCGGGGTAGCGCGCGCCCGCGATCTCATCGACGAGCAGGGCATGCTGGGCAACGGAAAAGGCGTGCGCGCCGAGCGTCTGGCCATTCCAGCGGGCGACGCGGGCGAGACCGTGCGCGATGTCCTCGATGGCGACGTCGGCGGGCTTGGGATCGAGCAGGTCGAGTCGGCGCCCGGAGAGCATCCGCTGCCAGGCGCGCGTCTGTGCTGTTGAAGTTTCGACAGCACGCGTATCGGTCGCAGTCTTTTTCATGGCTTCAACTCAGAGCTTCACCTTCACGAGCTGCAGTTTCGCACACGGGCCATAGCGATGGCAGCTCACGAGGTGGTCGTTGACCATCCCGGCCGACTGCATGAACGCATACATCGTCGTCGGCCCGACGAAGCGGAAGCCTTCGGCCTTCAGAGCCTTGGAGATGCGCTTCGATGTCTCCGTCTGGGCCGGAATATCAGACATCGTCTTGTGCCGGTTCTGCACCGGGCCGTTTTCGAGAAAGCCCCAGAGGAACGCCTTGAGCGAGGTGCGCTCGCGGAGCTTGGCGTAGGCCTTGGCGTTGTCGATCGTCGCCTCGATCTTGGCGCGGTTGCGGATGATGCCCTCGTCCTTCATCAGCCGCTCCACGTCGCGCTTGCCGAAGTGGGCGATGCGCTCGGGATCGAAGTGCGCGAAGGCGCGGCGGAAGGTCTCGCGCCGCCGCAGGATGGTGAGCCACGAGAGGCCCGCCTGGAAGCCTTCGAGGACGAGCTTCTCAAACAGGGCTGTGTCCTTAGTCAGCGGCACGCCCCATTCGATGTCGTGATAGCGGCGGTACTCGATGTCGTCGCCGGCCCACGGGCAGCGGACGAGGCCGGCTTGTGACTTTGAGCTCATGCAGCCGGGGTTCCTGCTGGCGCAGGCGCCGGGGCGAGCGAGAACGTCGCCCAGCTCGGCAGCTCGATGCGAACGGGGACATCGCCTGCGCGCAACGCTTCGCCCTTCTGCGCGAACTCCGAGACGCGGTCGATGCGAACGAGCGCAAGCCCATGCTCACCCTCGATCGAGCCGAGCGTGCCGATCTCGACGGCGCCTGCAGCGATAGGCGCTCCCGGCGCAGGCAACGCGCTCGTGCCCACGACCGGAACGATGCGCTTCCTCGTCGTGCTGCGGTTTTTCATGCGCGCGACGACCTCCTGTCCTACGTAGCAGCCTTTGGTAAAGGAGACTCCGGCAAGCTGGTCAAACAGTGCCTCGTGCGGGAACGTATCGCCGAAAGCGTAGTCCTTGCCGCCTTCCGGCACGCCGAGCCCGATGCGGTGCGCGTGATACTCGTCCTGCGTGGCGCTGTCGGCTTCCTCGTTGGCGAGGGCCCAATCGGAGCCGATGGTGATGAGCTCGCGCGAACCGAGCGCCGGTAGCCGCGGATCGGCGAACAGGAGCGGTGCGTTGCCGGTGCCGCGCGGCTCGTATTTCCCACCCCAGATCGCAGCGACCGAATAATCCGAAGACACAACGCGGATGTCTGCCTTGGCGCGCAGCCTGTAGAGCATGAGCCGGTCGGCCAACCCCGCCGCCTTGTCGCGCGCCGTCTCGAGCAGGAACCCGTCTGACTTCCGCACGACGAAGAAGTCGAACAGGATCTTGCCCTGGGGCGTCAGCAACCCGGTGTGGATAGCCGGCTGCGCTTCGAGCAGACGCATGTCGTTGGTGATGACGCCCTGCAGCAGCTTGCCGGCGTCCTCGCCCGTCACGCTGACGACGCCGCGGTCGGGAAGGAGCGCTATTCTCGTATCCGCCATCGATTCCCCGCTCCGGTTGCAACGGGCGTCCATTTTACGTATGCGGACGGCAAGCCGGAAGCAAGCCACAGAGGCCCCAATGGTCCAGACTTTCGATCTCGTGCTGAAGGGGGCAAGCGTCGTCAACCACGACGGGGAGGGTGTGCGCGACCTCGGCATTCGCGAGGGCCGCATCGCCGGGCTCGGCGATCTCGGATCGGCCGCCGCGGCAGAGACGGTCGACGCCCACGGCCTGCATATCCTGCCCGGCGTCATAGACACCCAGGTGCACTTCCGCGAGCCGGGGCTCGAGCACAAGGAGGATCTCGAGACGGGCAGCCGCGCGGCTGTGCTCGGCGGGGTCACGGCCGTGTTCGAGATGCCCAACACCAAGCCGCTGACGACAAACGCCGCGACGCTTGCCGACAAGGTTGCGCGCGCCAGGAACCGCATGTTCTGCGATTTCGCGTTCTACGCCGGCGGCACGCGCGAAAACATCGGCGACATCCCCTCGCTCGAGAGGCTCGAGGGTTCGGCCGGCATCAAGGTGTTCATGGGCTCATCGACCGGAGACCTCCTGGTCGACGACGAAGCCTCCCTTGCACGAATCATCGCAAACCTGAGCCGCCGCGCCGCCTTCCACGCCGAGGACGAAGCGCGCCTCAAGGAGCGCTTGGGCCTGCGCCGCCCCGGCGATCCGTCATCGCATCCCGAGTGGCGGGACGCGCAAGCCGCGCTCATCGCGACCACGCGGCTCGTTACACTTGCCGAGCGCTACAAAAAGCGCGTGCACATTCTGCACGTCTCGACTGCGGACGAGATGGCGTTCCTTTCCGACCATAAGGGCTCGGCAAGCGTCGAGGTAACGCCGCACCATCTGACGCTGGTCGCGCCCGACTGCTACCGCGAGCTTGGCACGTACGCGCAGATGAACCCGCCCGTGCGCGACGAAGCGCATCGCTGGGCCATCTGGGCGGCGCTGTCGTCTGGCGTCGTTGATGTGCTCGGTTCCGACCACGCGCCGCATACGCACGAGGAGAAGGACCACGCCTATCCCGCCTCTCACTCCGGCATGACCGGCGTGCAGACGCTCGTGCCCATCATGCTCGATCACGTCAACGCGGGGCGGCTGTCGCTCGCTCGCTTCGTCGACCTGACGAGCGCCGGGCCGCAGCGCCTCTTCGGCGTCCGCGGCAAGGGCCGCATTGCGGTGGGATACGACGCCGATCTCACCATCGTCGACATGAAGCGCAGCCAGACGATCACTAACGCGTGGATCGCGAGCCGCTGCGGTTGGACGCCTTATGATGGCCGCAAGGTGACCGGCTGGCCGGTTGGCACGTTCGTGCGCGGGCGCCGCATCGTGTGGGAGGGCGAGATCGCGGGCCCGGCCCACGGCGCGCCCGTCGGCTTCTACGAAGGCTTCTAGGACTGCGGCAGCGTTTGCCTAGTACCGCTGCGGCACCGCGCGGCTGTACGACGACGGAGGGTAACCGTCGAAGCGCCGCGGAGGCAGTGCGGCCGCCGGCTGGAACGTCCCCGGCAGGCGCCTGACGACGGTCACCTGCGTGCCGATCGGTGCCAGCATGGCGAGATGCAGCACGTGCTCGTTGATCATGCGGAAGCAGCCGGACGAAGCCGCGCGCCCAAGCGAGTTGGGATCGTTGGTGCCGTGGATGCGGTAGAGCGTCTTGCCGAGATAGAGCGCGAGCGCGCCGAGCGGATTGTTGATGCCGCCGGTCATTTTCTCCGGCACGCGCGGGTCGCGGGCCATCATCTCCTTCGGCGGATACCAGTCGGGCCACTCCTGCCTGCGGCTGATGACCTCAGTGCCGGTCCAGGCGAAGCCCTCGCGTCCGACCGAGATCGGATACTGGTAGGCCTCGTTCGGCGACAGGATGAAGTAGAGCTTGCGTCCAGCGGTATCGATGACGATGGACCTCGGCGGAAAGCTGCTGCGGAAGGCGATGCGTGGAGGGGCGCGCGGGGCGATGAAGGGGCGTGAGCCGCCGTCGCGGACCTCGCCGTAGCCGCCGCGTGGTTGCTGCGGCGGACGTTGGTCATAGTCGCGGTCGTCGTCGTTGCCGCGGTCATCCTGCCACTCGCGGTCGCGATCGGGCTCCGGGCGGCCGTAGCTATCATTGTTGGGGTCGCGGCGTTGCTGGCCCCAAGGGTTCTGGTCGCCGTTATACGAGCGCTCCCCGTAGTACGGCCGCTCACCGTAGTAAGGCTGGTCGCCGTAGTAGGGGCGGTCGCCGTAGCGGTCCCAGCCAGGATACCACTGCGCGGACGCGGGTGCCGCGAGGCTCGCGACAGCCATCGACGCCAAGGCCACACGCCACATCATCCCGCAGTCCCCTCTGCGTACGGAAGCTCAACTCAGCCGACACGAGCTTTCGTTGCCGGCCGCACACGTTACCATTTGGGAAGATGTTTATTGGGCGCAAGATGAACCGAGGCTGCACGCCCTCACTCGCCCTTGCGGAACGAATGCCAGGTGCCGTCCGCGCCGATGGTCAGCCGCCACCACGTCCACTTCTTCTTCTCGCGCATCGATTTGGCGGCTTCGGGGCTGACGAGGCGCAACAGGTCGACCTCCTCGGCGGGCGTAAGGGCGTCGAGCTTGGCTTCGGCGAGATAGGGCCAGACGTAGATCAGGTTGTTCTCGGGGTCCTTGCCGAGCGGCACCGACGCATGCCTCATCTGGAGCATATTGGCGAGTGCCGCCATCACCTCGCGCCCCTCGCCGTCGCCGGAGGCTTTCTTCCAATAGGCGATCGGATCGTCGTTAATGTTGGGAGTGACGTCGGGCTTCAGCTCGTTCCAGTCGAGCGGCACGCGCAGCTCCTCGATCTGTCCCGAGAGAGCGGCCGCGAGGATTGCTTCCCGCATCTCCTCCACCGCTCCCGGGAGCGGCTTCTCCTTCGCCGCGAGCGGCTTGGGCACCTTCGGCGGCTCGTGGGGAGTACCGATCTCCTGTGGCACCGCGCCCGGACCGCGCCCTTCCACCGCACGGCTGGGGCCGCGATAGACAATGAGAAGCCCCGCCAGTACCAATACCAATAAGCGGCGCAAGCATAACGCGGCGACACGCAGCATCAGCTAGCTCCAGTGGCGCGAGAGGTGGCGCTGCTGACGACGGCGTCCTCGGGCGGTGCCGTCGTCGCGGACGATTTCGCGGATGATTTCAGGAGAGCAACCCCTGCGCCGCGCATGCCTTCGCGCCTCGGTGCGTGGCTGACAAGGGAACGTGAATGCATTTTCTGCCTAACCCTCTCATCATTCCCGTCGGCATCATCATCGGAATTCTTGTCTCCGCTCCCGTCGGCCCCGTCAACGTGCTCTGCATCCAGCGGGCGATCGAGCGCGGCTTCTGGGGCGGGATTGCGGCTGGCCTCGGCGCCATGCTCGGCGACGGGCTCGTTGCGCTGTGCGCGGCGCTCGGCGTCGGCGCGATTTCGGGCGCGGTGCAGTACCACCGCATGACCATTCAGGTGCTGGGCGGGCTCGTGCTCGTCGCCTTCGGTGCGCGGCTGTTCTTCGCCACGCCTCGCATCGTGCCCATGGCGATGGGCGCCCGCGCGGAGACGCTGCGCGACTTCGTCTGGGACATCCCGCAGACGTTCCTTCTCACGATCACCAATCCCGGTGCGGTGCTGGGGCTGTTCGCCATCTTCGGCGGCGTTTCGACCTTCGTCGAGGTCGAGAGCTACGTCGACGCGCTGACGATCGTCGCGGCCGTGATGGGCGGCAGCTTCCTCTGGTGGTTCAGCCTATCGCACCTGATAGGGCGTTTCCGCCACCTGCTGAATGAACAGCGGCTGCGGCTCATCAATCAGATCACAGGGCTGCTGCTGCTCGGCTTCGGCGTGCTGCTTATCGGTGAGGTGCTGCTGAAGCGGCTCGGAATGCTGTAGTCGCCGGAGCTACTGTCGCGTGCGATGGAGCGTGAACTCGCCCACGTTGATGCGCTGCTCTAGTCCGCGCGCTAGCTTGACGACCGCGTCCTCCCCGAAATTGGCAACGAGGTCGGTCAGCGCCGTAAACAGCGCGGCGTACGCCATCTGCTCGGGCGGCACGCCGCATTCGGTTCCC
This sequence comes from uncultured Hyphomicrobium sp., assembly GCA_964194245.1. Taxonomy (GTDB): domain Bacteria; phylum Pseudomonadota; class Alphaproteobacteria; order Rhizobiales; family Hyphomicrobiaceae; genus Hyphomicrobium_A. The sequence continues at coordinate 5,099 of CAXMLT010000485.1, read as the reverse complement.
TCGTCCCAGGCAGCGAGAATGAGGTTCAACGCCTTAAAGGATGAATCGTCGGGATCCAATCCCTCGAACGTTTGCTGCATGGGTTCCCTCCCGGATACGCGCCCGGCCAACCCGTCCTTGCCCCCGCAAGTTTGTGTGACGGATCGCCCGAGCCGCGTCGATTGGCGGTCGACCCTCATAACACGCATATGTGCGCGAAAAAGGGGCACGCCCCGTTCACTGTAAACGGCGGGGCGTGTGCTCCCTCAGGGCACCGATTTCACGAGGCCGTCGGCGATCTGCGCACCCTCGGTGAGGAAGCGGTTGATGGCGTTCTGGGCCGACGGGCTGCAGGTGTTATAGGTGCGGCTGTAGCTGCGGTAGCCCTTGTTGAAGCTCCGCGTAAGCCGGGCCTTGCGGAGCGCGGTCGAGCCCTCGGCCTGCAGGAGCTCGCCCATCCGCTGGCGCCAGGCCTGGCCCTCGTCAGCTCCGCACAGCTCGCGCAGGTAGTGCACCGCGCCGAGGATCTCCGACAGGCGGAACAGGCGATCGTCGTAGGGCTTGGTGTCGGGCGAGGCCGCGCGGACGGGAAGCACCGCCGCGAATAGAAGCGCGGCACACGCGAGCAGCAACCTTGCGAGGGGAAGTCGAGTGGTCGGCATGGTAGGCAACCCTAGCATCGATTCTGGACATTGGCGCGGCAACGGGCCGGCGGGAATCTCGCCGCACGGCTTCTCCCGCCGCGCGCGGATGTTTACATTAGGCGCATGTGCTCGCGCTACAGTCTGACCTCGCCCCCCGAAGCGGTCCGCTCCTATTTCCGCTACGACAACGAGACGGTTTTTCCCCCGCGATACAACATCGCGCCTTCGCAGCCGGTAGCCATCGTGCGCAATAGGCCCACGGGCGGGCGCGAGATGGCGCTCGTGCGCTGGGGGCTCATCCCGGGCTGGGTCAAGGATCCCCGCGCCTTCAAGATGCTGATCAACGCGCGCTCCGAGACGGCGGCGGAGAAGCCCTCGTTCCGCGCGGCCATGCGCCATCGCCGCTGCCTCATCCCCGTCGACGGGTTCTACGAATGGAAGGGGGCGCCGGGGTCGAAGCGTCCCCACCTCGTCCGCCCGCGCGCCGGCGGGCCCATGGCGCTTGCGGGGATATTCGAGAACTGGCTCGGCGCCGACGGCAGCGAGATCGAGACGATGGCGATCCTCACGGTCGCAGCCAATGCCGCCATGTCGGCGCTGCACGACCGCATGCCGGCGATCATTGCGCCGGAGCGCTTCGACGCCTGGCTCGACTGCCGGCCGGGCACGGCAACGGAAATCGTGGAGCTACTTGCCCCCGCGCCCGAGGATTTCCTCGACATCCTCGAGGTGAGCCGCGCGCTGAACAACCCCCGCAACGAGGGCCCCGAGGTGCAGGAGCCGGTCGGGACGCTCACGCTGCTCTAGGTCCAGAGAACTTTCCCCGGATTGAGGATGCCTTTGGGGTCGAGCGCCGCCTTGATCTTGCGCATCAGCGCGATCTCCACCGGGCTCTTGTAGCGGATAAGATCAGCCCGCTTCATCTGGCCGATGCCATGCTCAGCCGAGATCGACCCGCCCATCTCGGCGACGAGATCGTGCACCGCGCCCGCCATCTGATCCCACAGCGCGAGGAAGCGCACTTTGTCCATGCCCGGCGGCTGCGAGACGTTGTAGTGCACGTTGCCGTCGCCGAAGTGGCCGAACACCACGGGACGCGCGCCCGCGCACACCGCATCAACGACCGGCTCGGCCCGGCTGAGGAACTCGGGAATGCGCGCAACCGGCACCGAGACGTCATGCTTGATGCTGCCGCCTTCGGGCTTCTGCGCTTCCGACGCCGTCTCCCTCAAGCGCCACAGGCTCTGCGCCTGCGCGAGCGAACCCGCGAGCACGGCATCGCTCACGAGTTTCTTGTCGCCAGCCTCTACAAGCAGCCGCTCCATCATGAGGCTTGCTGCACCATCCGATTCCGCGCTGGAAATCTCCACCAGCACGTACCACGGTGCCGGCGCCTTCAAGGGAAGGCGCGTGCCCGGCACGTGCTTCGTCACCAGCTCGATTGAGAGCCGGCTCATGAACTCGAACGCCGTGAGGCCAAAGTGGGCGCGCTCCTCGGCCAGCCGGAACAGTGCGGCAACGGCGGCGATGTCGGGTAGCGCCACGAGCGCCGTCGCCTTCTCGCGCGGCCGCGGGAACAGCTTCAGAGCGGCGGCGGTGATGACGCCGAGCGTGCCTTCCGAGCCGATGAAGAGGTCGCGCAGGTCATAGCCGGTGTTGTCCTTCTTGAGCGTGCGCAGGCCGTCCCAGACCTGGCCGTCCGCCAGCACCACCTCGAGCCCGAGTGCAAGCGCGCGCGCGTTGCCATAGGCGAGGACGCCCACGCCCCCGGCGTTGGTCGCCAGCACGCCGCCGATCTCGCAACTTCCCTCGGACGGAAGGCTCAGGGGGAAGAGCCGACTAGCCCGCTCGGCGGCAAGTTGCGCATCGAGCAGCGTCACCCCGGCCTCGAGAACCATCGCCGTCTCATCGACCGCGCGCACGCGCGTCAGTCGCGCGAGCGACAGCACAACCTCGGTACCGCTGGCCGACGGGATCTGTCCGCCCACGAGCCCCGTGTTGCCGCCCTGCGGCACGACGCCGATGCCGGCCTCATTCGCCACGCCCAGGATGCGGGCCACCTCCGCGGTCGAGCCCGGGCGCAGCACCAGGGCCGCGCGGCCGACGTAGCGGTCGCGCCATTCGCGCAGGTAGGGGAGCTGGCGGTCGGGGTCGCGTATCGCGTGCTCGGGCCCCACGATCTCGGCAAGCCGCTGCAACACGGCTTCACGTCCGGCCGCGTGAGCCCCCCGCGTCGTCCCGTTTGTTGTGTGGCTCGCCACGTCGATGGATCCTTCGGTGTTCACGGTTGCAAAAAACCGCATCACCGTTGACGAAGAGCCCGAATTTACGTCAATCCATACTGGCGCGGCGGTGCAAACGCCATCACTCACTCGAGGAGATTTCTCTTGGGCGCCAAGGTCGTGGGGACATTGCCGTTTGGTAGGCTGTTGGTCGTCCTGGCGCTGGCAGTTGCGTCGCTGCTCGTCTCCTACGCCATCGTGGCAGAGTGGCCGGACAGAGCGTCAGCCGGCGTGCCGCCCGGCGCGTCGCGTCCCGCCAACTGACCCGGTAGCGCTCACGTGCGCGGTGCCGCCGCGCGCCGCAGCCTGTCGTTGATCGCCTCCCCTAACCCGTGGCCAGGGATCGGCATGACGGCAATCGCTTGGAGCTGCCCGTCATCGAGGGCATGCAGGGCGGCAAAGAGATTAGCCGCCGCCTCGATCAGATCGCCGGTCGGACTGAGGTTGATCGTGCGCGCGGCGCCTGGGGGAACGTCGGGTCCGAACGCGAGCAGGGCCTCGCCGGGATTGGCACCCTTTACGTCGAGCCTCAGCGTCGCGCGCGGCGCATAATGCGATGCAAGCTGACCGGGAGAGCGCGGCGTATCCGTCGATGCCATCGCACGCCGCAGCGGCATCTCGAGCACCGCCTCGATTGTCTCCGCGGGGACCGCGCCGGGGCGCAGCAACACCGGCTCTTCCCCGCGCGCATCGATGACGGTGGATTCGAGGCCGTGTGCCGTTGGGCCGCCGTCGAGGATCAGCGCAATGCCCTCGCCAAAATCGGCGTATACGTGCGCAGCCCGCGTGGGGCTCAGACGCCCAGAGCGGTTGGCCGATGGCGCCGCAAGCGGGCGCTCCGCCGCGCGCAGCAGGGCTTGCGCGACGGGGTGGTCGGGAACGCGGATGGCGACGCTGTCGAGACCGGCGCTGGCGAGCTCGCAAAGCTTCGAGCCCGCGCGTCGGGTAAGAACCAGGGTCAGCGGACCGGGCCAGAACGCCTCCGCGAGGCGCTGCGCGAGCGGCGTCATCTCGGCGTGCTCGCCGGCTTGCGCAGCGTCCGGTACGTGCACGATCAGCGGGTTGAAGCTGGGGCGCCCCTTGGCCGCGAAGATTGCCGCCACCGCGCGCCCGTTGGTGGCGTCGCCGCCGAGCCCATAGACGGTTTCGGTCGGGAAGGCGACAAGGCTGCCCTGCCGCAGCAGCGCCGCCGCGGGCGCAATAGCCTCCTCCGTTGCCTTCACAATGGGCATCGCCTTGCCAATTCTCGTGCCCGGAACCTTGGACATCATCCGCCTCACATAGCCGAGCGGGCTGAATTCTGTCCAAACAGTGTGTAGGCTTGGGGGAGACAAGCGGGAACCTCGCGATGGATTTTGCCTGGGCGATCGGTCATGCGGTGATGCGCGGCACCTGCGCCGCACTGCTGTTGGCGTCGGCTGCGCCGGTGGCGCAGGCAAACTGGCTGGCAAAGCTCGCGCGCGGCGCGGGAGAGGCGGGAAGCGAGGCGACACGCTTCGGCGCCGTGGGGCTCGAGCGCGCGACTGCCGTCCTTGAGCGCCTGCCGGCCACGGCAAAGGGCTCGGCGCTCGCCGCCCACGCCACACCCGAGGGGCACTGGAAGTTCGTCAACCGCGAGGGGGAGGTGTTCACCGCCGGTACCCCCGACGAATTGAAGCGCGCGGCGCCGACGCTGCTTCCCGAGGCTGCCGCCGACGGCAAGGTCGCGTTCTATCTCGACGAGGACACGGTGTTCGGCGACCGTGCGGTCCTACGCGACCTGCCGGAAGGCTCGAGCCTCTACGTCGTCGCCGGCCGCGACAGCTACCCGCTGGTGCGCCGCTCCGATGCCGCGCCTGATGCGCTGTTCGCGGCAGTCCGCCCCCACCTCGTCGTGGCGCTCTCCGACCGCGGGCTGTTTGAGGACGCGATCGCCCAGCTCGAGCGGCCCTTGAGCCGAGCGAGCATCCGCACGCTGGCGCTGGAGCCCGGTGGCCCGGTCACGTTGTCCTCATCCCCACGGCTCGACCCGCAGACTAAAACGGCCCTCGTCGACGCCATCGATCCGGCCGAGCTGCCGGGAGCGATGCGCTCGCTCCGTGGCCAGACGGTGCTGGTGACGGGTCGGACAGAGGATAACCTGTTGCAGTTCCGCCCTTCGAGCGGGCCCGAGCAGAGCCTCAAGCTGCGCGACCTCATCGACGCGGCGGCCGAC
>CAXMLT010000484.1:0-3132 GCA_964194245.1 uncultured Hyphomicrobium sp. | reverse complement strand
AGGGTGGCTGCGCCGGCATGGAATACACGATGACGGTTGCCGACGCGAAGGGCCCGCACGATGAGGTCGTCGAGGACCAGGGCGCGGTGTTGTTGATCGAGCCCTCCGCGATCATGTACCTGCTCGGCACCGAGATGGATTACAAGACCGACAAGCTCGCGAGCCAGTTCGTGTTCAACAACCCCAACCAGCAGGGCTCCTGCGGCTGCGGGGAGAGCGTGAACCTGGTGCCGGCAGACGAGGGCAAGGCGCTCCTCCAGGACGGCTGATTCACACGCCGCGGGAGCGTGGGCGCCATGACCGCGAGCGACGGCTTCATAGAGTTCCTGAACGATGCGCTCAGCGGCCTCGGGCCGGTGAGTGTGCGCCGCATGTTCGGCGGCGCGGGCGTCTATGTCGACGGGGTAATGTTCGGCCTCGTCGCCGACGAAATCCTCTATCTCAAAGCCGACGATACGACGAGGCGCGCCTTCGAGGTCGAAGGTACGGGCCCCTTTGTCTACGTCAGCCGCGGTCGGACGACCACCATGTCCTACTGGCGCGCACCAGAGCGCCTGCTTGACGATCCAGACGAGATGGCGGCCTGGGCGCGGACCGCGCTTGGCGTTGCGCGGCGAGCCGCCGCGAGGGCGCGCGCGAAACCGCGCAAGCCTGCGTCCAAGAGACGTAGCCTCGAATGACCGACGCCGCCGACGAGGACTGGATCGGCGATGTTCTCCGTTTCTGGTTCGACGACGTTGGTCGCGAGGCATGGTTTCGCAAGGACGCCGGCATCGACGAGCAGATTCGCGCACGCTTCCTGATCCTCTATGAGGTGCTGGCGAAGTGGCCCCCAAGCGACGCGCTCGCCAGCCCGAACCGCGCGCTCGCGACCGTCCTCTTGCTCGACCAGTTCCCCCGCAATCTCTTCCGCGGCTCAGCACAGGCGTTTGCCACGGATGCGCTTGCGCGCGAGGTGGCGAGCGACGCCATCGCCAAGAGCTTCGATGCCGGCTTCGACAAGGATCGGCGCCTTTTCTTTTACCTGCCGTTCGAGCACAGCGAGGATAAGGCGGACCAGGCCCGCTCAGTCGAGCTGATCTCGAGCCTCGGCGATACCGACCTCGCCGGCTGGGCCGTCCGTCACAAGGCGGTGGTCGACCGCTTCGGCCGCTTTCCCCACCGCAACGCGGTGCTAGGGCGGGCGTCGACCCCCGAGGAGGAGGCTTTCCTGCAGGAGCCCGGAAGCTCGTTCTGACCCAGGTCGGCCGTTGGCTTGACGGGACGGATCGGAAGCCCAGAGTCCGTTTAAGGGGCCGCGAGGAGGGACAGGCATGATCCGCAACACCATCGAGAGCTGGGGCTGGCCCGCGCGCACGCTGCACTGGATCGTCGCCGTGCTGGTGATCGGCCTCTTCGCCTTTGGGCTGTGGATGACGGAAGTGCCGCCGCGCGAAGAACGTCATTTCTACATTGCCATCCACGCCTCGATCGGGATCACCCTGCTGGCGCTGATGCTCGTCCGCATCTTCTGGCGGGCGGCCAACGTCGAGCCGGCCCAGCCGGAGGGGACCCCCGCCTGGCAGCGCAAGGTGGCCTGGATCAGCCACCGGCTGCTTTACGCGCTGACCTTCGCGACCCTGATCGTAGGTTGGCTTCTGTCCGGCGCGCTGAAACAACCGCTCGAGCCCAAGATCCTCGGGGTCATTCCCGTGCCGCAGCTACTCGAGGCCGGGTCGCCCTACCGTCGGCTGCTGCACCAGGCGCATGAATGGCTTGCGTACGCGCTGATCGGGGTGGTCGTGCTGCACGCCGCGGCGGCGCTCTACCACCACTTCGCGCTGCGCGATTTGGTCATGCGCCGGATGCTGTCCGGCGCTCCTCGACCAAAGTTCGAAGTTGCGGCTACTCGCTCGCGACCTTGGCCGGGCGCTTGACGGGGTTGCGCAGGAAGGCCGGGACGTTGTCGGCAAAACCCGCGCGTGCCGGCTGCTGCTGGCCTTCGCCGCGACCGCGCGGCTGCTGCCGCTGACGCTCGGGACGGGGTTGATGGGCCTGTCCGTTGCCGGCTTCGGCATGGCGATGCTGCTGCGGTTTGGGCGCGCCGCGAGGCTCCTGCCTGTGTTCCTGCCTCTGGTCCTCTTGCCGCCGGGGCTCCTGCCGCGGCTGCTCGCGCCGGGGCTGCTCCTGCCGCGGAGGCCGCTGACCTTGCGCCTCCTGCCGGCGCGGCTCTTGCGGCTGCTGCGCGTGTGGCCGCGGACCATGCGCTTCCGGCCTGCTGGCTTCCTGGCGGCGTGGCTCAGCAGCGCGTTCTGGGCGTTCAGGGCGTCCCTCGCCCCTCTGCTCGGCCGGGCGACCGTGCACCCGGTGCTCGTCGCGCCGCCCCTTGTCGCCGCCGCGCGCCGATGGGGCCGGCCCGCGTCCACGCCCGCGCTGGGCGCCGGCGCGGCCACCGCGCCCGCGGCGCTTCTTGCCGCCTTCGGCGAAGTCTTCCTCACTCGGGCCCTCGCCAATCCACACGACGGGCTCACCCAGCATCTTCTCGATGTCCTTGAGCGACTTGAGCTCATCCGTCGTGACGAGGGACATGGATGCGCCCTCCTTGCCCGCGCGGCCCGTGCGGCCGATGCGGTGCACATAGTCGTCGGGCTGCCACGGCAGATCGAAGTTGAAGATGTGGCTGACATCGGGAATGTCGAGACCCCGGGCGGCGACGTCGCTCGCGGCGAGCAGCATGAGCTCGCCGGCGCGGAACTTGTCGAGCGTCTCCATGCGCGCCTTCTGGTCCATGTCGCCGTGCAATGCGCCGGCCGAGAAGCCGTGCTTCACCAGCGACTTGTGCAGGATCGCCACCTCGACCTTGCGGTTGCAGAAGATGATCGCGTTCTTGACGTTCTGGCTGGCGATCAGCTGGCGCAGCATCTCGCGCTTGGCCCAGTCCTCGCCGTTGGGGCAGAACTGGAAGCGCTGGGTGATGGTCTTGGCGGCGGTCGCCGGCGGGGCGACCTCGATGCGCTCGGGGTCTTTCAGGAACTGGCTGACGAGGCGCGTGATCTCGGGCGGCATCGTCGCCGAGAAGAACAAGGTCTGGCGCCGCGGCGGCAGCAGCTTGCAGATCTTCTCGATGTCCGGGATGAAGCCCATGTCGAGCAT
>CAXMLT010000483.1:0-2069 GCA_964194245.1 uncultured Hyphomicrobium sp. | reverse complement strand
CGTCCATGGTGAAGCGCTCGCGGCTCCAGTCGCACGAGGCCCCGAGGCGCTTCAACTGGTTGAGGATCGCCGAGCCGCTCTCCTCCTTCCACGCCCACACCTTCTCGACGAACTTCTCGCGCCCCAGCGCGCGCCGGTTCGGCTCCTGCCGCTCCATGAGCTGGCGCTCGACCACCATCTGCGTAGCGATGCCGGCATGATCGGTGCCGGGCTGCCAGAGCACGTCCTTGCCGCGCATGCGCTCGAAGCGGCAGAGCACGTCCTGCAGCGTGTTGTTCAACGCATGCCCCATGTGCAACGAGCCCGTCACGTTGGGTGGCGGGATGACGATGCAGTAGGGCTCGCCGTCCTTGCGGTCGGGCCGGCCGGCGCGGAAGGCTTGCGCGTCCTCCCACTCGGCATGGATGCGCGGCTCGATCTCGGCGGGCTGATACGTCTTGTCGAGCATGGAAGGTTTCGCGCGGGTCCCGGGTCGAGCGCAGGTCGACGGTCCTACGATCTTGCTTCCCGCGCTGTCAACGGTGATGGAGCCAGGGCTCATCCCCGGCATGCCGGCGCATGCCCTTGAGAGTGCGAAGATTATCGCGCGCTTCAGGCCTTGCCGGGGCCCTTGCCGCCGCTCGTGATCTCGCTGCGCAGTGCCGCTTCCACGATGCGCGGCATATTTTCCGCGAGCCACTGGCGCAGCATCGGGCGCAACAGCTCCGCGGCAGCGCCGTCGAGTTCCGGCACGCTGTCATCGGCTTGCGAAGCTTGGGGCGCCGGCACGGTGGACTGGCCCTTCTTGTGAGCAGCCACCGACTTTTCGACTCCGACGCCCTTCTCGCTGACGCCTCCGATGAAGGCCGCGCCCGAGGTGAACACCGACAGCGACGACGGCTCCCTTCTCACGAGCTCGATCATGGCGTCGACCAGCTCCTCCGAAGGCCCGGCGGGCGCTGGAGAGGGTGTGGCCTCGCTTAACGCCGCTTTCACGACTTCCGCCGGAGCGGGCTCGGAGATGTGCGCGCCGCGAGTGTCAGCACGCGCGACGGACGGATGATCCTGCTCCTTCGTGCGCGCGACGTCTTCCGCCGCTGCGGGCGTCGGGCGCACGGGCTGCGTGGCGCCGCGGCTGCCGAACGAGCCGGCCGCACCATGTACTTGGCCGTTGAGCGCGCCGTTTGTGGCAGAACCGCTCGCAGCCGGGGCCGCCGGATACCGCGACGGCATGGCGATGACACGCTGCGCATCGGCCTTCGGTTCGGGCGCCGAGGGCATCGCCTTGGCAGCAGGCGACGCAACACTTGAAGGTTGTGTGCGATCCGGTGCCGACGCGCGCGTGCCAAAGGGAAGTGCAGCTCCGGCGATCGAGCCTGCGGACGGCTCGGCCGGCGCCGCCGTACGGCTCGGAGCGGCGGGCTCGGGAGCGGCCGCCGGGCGCGCGCGACTTCCTAAGGAAGCGAGCGGCTCGGCTGGCGCGGCGACACCCTTCTCCAAGAGGTCGGAGATGCGCTCCTCGAGCGTGCGGGGCTGCGCCGCGGCCTTGATCGCTTCCGACAAGCTGCCATGGCTCGAACCGGCGCGTGCGGCCGGGGTAGAAGCGGTGTCGGCCCGGTTTTCCCAGCGGCCGGAGGTCTCGGCGGGCGCCGTCGCGTCGGGAAACGGGGTGCGCGTCATCTGGTCGGGGAGCGGGCGCGGCCCCGAACGGTCGTCGGAGATCATTTTGCGGATGGAGGCAAGAATGTCCTCCATGCTCGGCTCGGAAGCAAACTGTGGCTTGGTCATGCGCCTACCCTCGTCAAAACGCACGTCCGCGGCTCATTGAGCGCCGGCTCGCGGTTAGGCGTTCACCCGGTTCTACAAGGCAGTAGCCCGCCCAACAACCCATCGCGGGCCTGCCGCCGATGCCCCCGTGCATCGACACAGCATACCGAAAGCCGGCCCGCAAACAGCACGGGCAACAGCCTTCTTTAGCGGGAAGGCTAGCGGCGATCCTTGGCGGTCTTGTGGCGCGAGTTGTCGCTACCGGAGCCTATTTCGCGGGCGGCAGGGGCGGTGTCTCTTCCTCGACGGGGGTGGTGTCGAGC
>CAXMLT010000482.1:0-3286 GCA_964194245.1 uncultured Hyphomicrobium sp. | reverse complement strand
GCGCCTACCACGAGATCTGGCTCGACGGAAACCTCGTCGTCGACAAGAGCGGTGCGGTCAAGAAGGAGCAGGAGCCGATCTATGGTACGCACTACCTGCCGCGCAAATTCAAGGTCGTGATCGCCGTGCCGCCGTCGAACGACGTCGACATCTTCGCGCACGACCTCGGCTACATCGCCATCGTCGAGAAGGGCAAGGTCGTCGGATACAATGTGACCGTCGGCGGCGGCATGGGCATGACGCACGGTGAGACGGACACCTTCCCGCGCACCGCCGACCTCCTCGGCTTCTGCACGCCAGAAGAGGCCGTCGACCTGGCGGAGAAGATCGTCACGGTGCAGCGCGACTGGGGCAACCGCGAGAGCCGCAAGCGCGCGCGTCTCAAATACACGATCGAGGATCGCGGGCTCGATAACTTCCGCGCCGAGGTGGAGCGCCGTCTCGGTCGCAAGCTGGGCAAGCCGCGGCCCTTCAAGTTCGAGTCGACCGGCGACAAGATCGGCTGGGAGCAGGGCGCCGACAAGAAGTGGCACCTGACCATGTTCATCGAGAACGGGCGCATCAAGGATACGCCCGGCCATGCCTTGCGCACGGCGTTGCGCGAGATCGCGGAGTTCCACACGGGCGCCTTCGTGCTGACGGGCAACCAGAACCTCATCATCGCCAACGTCACGGCGAAGGCGAAGCCGAAGATCAAGTCCGTCCTGAAGCAGCATGGCATCACGCCGTATGCCTCCTCGGCGCTGCGCCGCAACAGCATGGCCTGCGTAGCGCTGCCGACCTGTGGCCTCGCGCTGGCCGAGAGCGAGCGCTACCTGCCCGACCTCATCACCGCGCTCGAGGACCTGACTGAGAAGGCGGGGCTCAAGGATGACGACATCGTCATCCGCATGACCGGCTGCCCCAATGGCTGCGCGCGGCCGTATCTCGCCGAGATCGGGCTCGTCGGCCGCAATCCGGGCCTCTACAATCTCTATCTCGGGGCCGCGTTCGACGGCTCGCGGCTTAACAAGCTCTACGCCGAGGACGTGAACGGGGCGCAAGTCGTGCGGCTCTTGGAGCCGATCTTTGGGCGCTACGCCAAGGAGCGCGAGGACGGCGAGCGCTTCGGCGATTTCGCGATCCGTGCGGGTTACGTCAAGCCGACGACGGCCGGCAACACGTTCCACGCCGACGTGATGCCGGTGAAGGTCGTGAGCTGAGGCGCGGGCGCGAGCAGATCTTCAGTGCTTGGTCATCACGAGCGAGTAGGCCGCCCAGAGCAACACGATCGAAAGGGTGATGCGTAGGAACCAATCGGGGACTAGCCCTGTGATGCGCGAGCCGAGCGCGATCCCGGGAACCGAGCCGACGAGCAGGATGCCGAGGATGCGCAGGTCCACGTTGCCCATGCTGAAATGGCTCATGCCGGCGAGGAACGTCAGCGGGATCGCGTGCACGATGTCGGTGCCGACGAGGCGCCTCGCCGACAGCGCGTGGTAGAGCGCCGTCAGCGCCACGACGCCGATGGCGCCCGCCCCGACCGAGGTCAGCGCCACCAGCACGCCGAGCACGAGGCCGAGGATGAGTGTGGGCACGCGCCGCACCTCGGGCGCGACGGAGGTGTCGGCTGAGCGCATCGCGTAGCGCTTCAGCAGAGGATAGCTGGCGACGGCGGCCGCGCTGACGACAAGCGCGCCGGCGAGGATCTTGCGGATGACCGTCGCCAGGAGCTGAGTGTCGGGAGCCCCAAAATAGATCCAGGTGAGCATGACGAGCGCGCCGGGCAGGCTGCCCGCCGCAAGCCAGCGCACGATCGGCCAGTCGACATTGCCGAGGGCGTGGTGGCGCCAGGCCGCGCTCGCCTTGGTGATGGAGGCGAACAGCAGGTCGGTGCCGACCGCAAGCACAGGGGGCACGCCGATGCCCGAGATAAGGAAGGGCGTCATCAGGGAGCCGGCCCCGACGCCCGTCAGCCCCACGAGGAAGCCCACGCAGAAACCGCCACCGATGATGAGGGGCCAGGAGGCGGAGATGTCTACCATAACGGACCGGGCTCTTACGCTCGTTCGCCCGCGGCGGCGGCGGACCGTTTTCTGTTATATTGGAAAGAGCTGCCAGGAAAGCGGAAGCAACGCCCGCTCCTTAAAGCTCGCGCTTGCCCCTTAGTCTTAAAGCTCGAGCTTGACGTCGACCCCCGCCGCACGCAGCAGCAGCGCCGCCTCGTTGGCGCGGCGCTGGAACTCCCGCCGCTCGTCCTCGCCGCGGCCCAGGTCGCGGCAGATGCCCTTTTCCAGCATCTCGCGGGTGAGCCGGAAGGTCGAGGCAGCCTCGGCCGCGCCGCCGTTGGTCGCGCCGGAGATGACGCCTCCGGCGACGGAGGCCCCGGTGGTGGCATCGACGATGAGGAATGCGCCCGTGCCGGGGACGTCGGCGAAGGCATCGACCGCGACGGGGCGGCCGAGCGTGATCGCGGCGATGGCGATGTCGTTGACGGAGGCGGCCTCCGCCGGCTGCGCAGCGAGCGTCTCCAGGTCGAGCAGCGACTTGATCTTGATCGACGAGATCGGGGCGAGGTCGGTCGCCGTGCGCAACAGGTAGCCGGCGCGCGGATCGAACGGTGTCTCCCAAAGCCACACGAGGCGTGCCTCGACGTGCGTCGCCACTGTCGGCTGGCTGTCGGGGGTGGAGAGCACGGCGCCACGCGCGACGTCTATATCGGTGTCGAGCTGGAGCGCCACGGCCTGGCCCTGCTGCGCGAACTCGAGATCGCGGTCCATGGTGGCGATGCGCAGGACGTGCGCACTCTTGCCGCTGAGCGCATCCGTGACGCGGTCGCCGACGCAGATGCGGCCCGAGCCGACGGTGCCGGCGAGGCCGCGGAAATCGAGCCCGTCGCGCAGCACGGTCTGCACCGCCAGCCGGAACGGTCCGGACGGCGTGGTATCGCGCGCGGGAACGCGCTCCAGATGCTCGAGCAGGTGGGGCCCCGTGTACCAGGGCATGTGCTCGGAGTGCCGGGCGACGTTGTCGCCGCCCACCGCGGAGACCGGAATGGCTATCGCGTCGCGGAAGCCGAAGCGCAGCGTCAGCTCGCGGAAGTCGGCCTCAATCGCACGAAATTTCTCATGCGACCAATCGACGAGGTCCATCTTGTTGACGGCGAGGATCACGCGCTTCACGCCGACGATGTCGAGAATGCCGGCGTGCCGCCGGGTCTGGCGCTTCACGCCGTGGCGCGCATCGACGAGCATGATGGCGACGTCGGCGTGCGAGGCGCCGCTCGCCATGTTGCGCGTGTACTGCT
>CAXMLT010000481.1:0-1909 GCA_964194245.1 uncultured Hyphomicrobium sp. | reverse complement strand
TGTGTATAAGAGACAGGTGCTGACGCAGATCGCGCCGCCGACGCGCGAAAGCGTCGAGGCCTATTCGGACATTCGTCATCAGTTGGAAACCCTGGGCGGGTCCATCAACGGGCGCTTCGGCGAGCTCGACTGGGTGCCGATCCACTACATTCATCGCTCGACGCCGCGCAAAATGCTTGTTGATGTCTTTGGCGACTCGCGGATCGGCGTGGTGACGCCCTTGCGCGACGGCATGAACCTCGTCGCCAAGGAATACGTCGCAGCGCAAGACCCCGAGGATCCGGGCGTCCTCATGCTGTCGCGCTTCGCCGGCGCAGCCGAGCAGATGAAGGAGGCGCTCATCGTCAATCCTTACGACGTGGAGGAGATGGCCGACACCATCAAGATCGCGCTCGAGATGGACGTAGAGGAACGCCGCGAACGCCACCGCGCCCTGCTCGACGGCATCCGCACGCATGATACTTTCGCCTGGTGCCGTTCCTTCCTCACCTCGCTCGAGAATATCCGCCGCCGCCGGCCGCCCACCGGCGAGCCGTTCGAAGCGGCGCGCAAGGCGCGGGAGGCGAAGGGGTTGGCTTCGGGCGCGTCCCGGCACACGCGACTCCTCTGACGGCGCCGCTCGCATCCGCTCACGAGGCTGTCAGAAACGGAAACAAGGAGATGGGTGCTTTAATTGGCCGCAGGCGACGCCATTTTAGGTTCAATTTGCTGCTGCAATGAGGGAACCCTGCCGTGAACGAGTCTTCCGAGCGAAGGTTGCTCCGAGAGGAGGTGGGGATGCTGCAGAACGAAGTGCATGTCGAGGATCGCTCGACGCTTGCCGCCAAGGTGCTGGCCGGCAACCCTTCACGTTACGCCCTCTTCCTCGACGTCGACGGGACGTTGCTCGATATCGCCGCGACGCCGGACGAGGTCGTCGTCCCCCGCGAGCTTGCGCCTTTGCTTGCCCGCATCGCCAAAGGTCTCGATGGGGCGTTGGCTATCCTGACGGGCCGGCAATTGGTGGAGATCGATGTTCTGCTCGAGCCGTTGCGCCTCGTTGGAGCGGGGGTGCACGGCGCAGAGCTGCGCACCGCGCCCAGTGACCCGATCGTGCGCGTGGCGACCTCGCTGCCGGGATCGCTCGTCGATCAGGCCCTTGAGCTCGCCAATGGGATGCCGGGCATCATCGCCGAGCCGAAGGGTCCAGGCCTGGCGCTGCACTATCGCCAAGCGCCCGAGCTTAAGGCCGTGCTGGAAGCGCGGATCAGGCTGCTGCTGTCGCGCTACGCCGATGAGCTCGTGCTCTGCCCCGGACGGAAGCTGTTTGAGATCATACCGGCCGGGCATTCGAAGGGCACCGCGCTCGAAACCCTCTCAAAGCTCCCCGCCTTTGCAGGCCGGCTTCCCGTCATGATCGGCGATGACGTGGGCGACGTGCCGGCGCTGGCCGCGGCGCAGCGGCTCGGCGGCTTCGGCTTGCGCGTCGCCGGAGAGCAATTCGCCGAGAGCGCGGCCGATCTGCACGGACCGGCGAGCGTGCTGCATTGGCTCAATCGCCTCGCCGACCGGATCGAGGCCTGAGCCCGCGGCGTCCTCACGACGGGAACATATCGCGACATCAGCGAGCTACAGGAGCAGAGCCTTTAGGACACACACGCTGCGGCGTCAGGATCAGGAGGGCCTCGTTCCGCCACTTCCCTGCAGCGCCTCCGCCAACGCGGCATGGGAATGGAATTGGTTCTCCACCGCCGGCGTGATCGTGTCCAGCGGCACCTTTATGCTGCAGCCAAGACCTTCGGGCCGAAGGTCGATGTTGGGTGCGGACGTGAGGCTTTGCCCCATCGCCGAAATCAGCGAGAAGCCGAAGCCCTTGCTGACGCCGGTGGTTGCGACCGGCGGCCCGCCGTGCTCGCGCCATTGAAACTCC
>CAXMLT010000480.1:0-4712 GCA_964194245.1 uncultured Hyphomicrobium sp. | reverse complement strand
CGCGGCGCTCGAGCCGATCGCGTCCGCGCCCTGGCGGCCCGTCGTAGCAGCCTTCGCCAGGGCCTTGCGCATCGCGCGTCGGCAGCACGATGTTGAGGCGGCCATCGTCGACCCACGCGCGGCTCGCGCCCGTGTGCCCGATGGCGGCGACGACGCGCATCCAGGCGACGCCCACACCGCCACAGGAGATGACGAAGCGGTGCACCATCAAGGTGCGGCAGCCGCTCGCCAGCGGCGGCCGGCAGGTGGTGATGGCCTCCTGGTCGCGCGTGCCGATGATGGGGTAGCTCTTGGAAACGGCGGGCGAGAGCCTGATGCGGCCGCCGTCGAGGCCACAATCGAACGGCATTACAAGACGTTCGCGGGCTTCCGCGAAGCCCATGCCAGCGAGTCCGAGGCTCGACAGCAGCAAAATCCGAAGGACGCGACGCACCCTATCCCCCTCGATGTCGTACGCACGTTGCCTTCTGTTAACCCTAAGAGCGGCACGACTGTGGCAGGAACCGCCGTTATGCACGGCTCAAAAACGGGCAGCTCTTGACGCGTTGAATGCGCCGCTCCCGACGCGAAACAGCGTGCGCAGCCGTCAAAATGCTGCACGATCATTCGCGTAGTCTCGACAACCTGAAGGGTGCGCCCTAGAAGAGCCGCTAGACACGCGCCGGCTGCTCTGGGGATTGCAAGGTGGGCACCTTCACACGGGTCGCGCAGCGTTGTGGGGAGCGGAAATCATGCCTTCGGCAGATGCGCAGGATGCCACGGCCAACGCGGGCTTCTTTCCCGCCACTTCCAGCTCCACGAACGCGCCCGCTGCCGCAGCCGCGACCGCGACCGCCGCACCGAAAGTCTCTGGCTTCGACACGGTCAAGCCCGAAAGCCAGCGTGGCCGCGAGCGGTTCATCCCCGTCACACGATTTGCCCTGCTCGACCGCCTGACGATGGCAAACGCGTGGCCCGGCGGCCGAGCGCAGGAGGCGCGGCGCTTCTTCCGCTACCTCGATCACTGGCGGCGCCAGCAATACAACGCTGAGCTGCACGAGTTGGAAGAGACTTACGAGCCTTTCAGCCCCGACAGCGACCTGCTGATGACGCGCGCCTTCACTCCGAACGAGCGCCTCGTCATGCAAAAGCGCGTCGTTCAGGGCATGGCGCGCATCCTTGAGCAGGCGAACTACACGCGCATCGATTCGAGCGACGTTGAGCTGATCCTGACGCGAGATTCGGCCTACGGTCTCGACCTGTTCGTCGACCTCGAAGCCTTCGAGGAGGTGTTGATCTTCTACCGCGGTGCCTCGACCAAGCGCGACAAGCGGCGCCGGTGGCACAAATTCTATCTCAAGGAAGAGTTCGACATTCCGATCTTCCAGCGGCTGTTCCTGCTGTTCAAGCTGAAGCCGTTCGATGTGCGCGTGCGCGAGGTCATGGCCGCGCAGAAGCTCACCCGCAGGGAGGCCGAGAAGCTCGTCAAACGAGCCCGCGCGTCGATGCCGCCGCAGGTGAAGGAAGAAAACATCTACATGAAGCTCTTCAAGAACATCCCGAGGAGCGATCTCGAGATGGTCTTCCCCAACACGCAGGTCCGGTTCCGACTTTATGACAAGCTGCGGCTTGGCGCGACCGCGAGCGGCGGCCTCGGGCTCGGCGCGTTCGGCGCCGCCGGCAAGATTGCTTTGCTCGCGACCAACCCGTTCGCTGCCGTGGGCGCGGTGTTCGGTCTCGGCGGCATCGCCTTCCGCCAGGCCATCAACTTCATGAACCAGAAGCAGCGCTATCTCGTCGTGATGGCGCAGAACCTCTACTTCCATTCGATGGCGGACAACCGCGGCGTGATGCTGAAGCTCGCCGCCCGGGCGGCCGAGGAGGACATCAAGGAGGAGATGCTGCTCTACAGCGTTCTGGCGAAGGAAAACGCGCGCAAGCAGGATCTGCCCGACATCGACACCGCGATCGAGCAGTATCTCGCAACGAGCTTCGGCGTTGCCGTGGACTTCGATATCCCCGACGCACTGCGCCGCCTGACCGAGGATGGCATCGTCACCGAGCGCCCCGACGGTACGCTCGTCACGCTGCCGCCCAAGGAGGCGGCGCTGCACATCGACGCCAAGTGGGACCGCTTCCTCGACGAGTTGCCCGAGCCACTTTCGGCTGAGGGCATGGAGTTCGAAGGCGCCACGGAAGGCTCCGCGTGAGCGCGACCGGCGTCGAAGCGGCCGCACGCGCTCACCCGCACATGCCCCGGCCCTGCAAGGTCTCGGCCGAAACCACCGATCCCGCTTTCGCGCACGCGCTCGCCGACGCACTCGAGAGCCTGCACGGTCCCGCGCCCGATGCGGTCACACACTTCGAGGCCGGCCCGGGAACTTGGCGCGTCGAAGCCTACTTTCCCGCATCGCCGGCACTCGACCCGCTCCGCGCCCGGCTCGGCAGCATTCTAGGATGGGCGCTTCCCGCCCTGCTGCTTGAGAGCATCCCCGACCTCAACTGGGTCGCCATCTCCCAGGCGGCGCTTCCACCCGTGCAGGCCGGCCGCTTCACCGTCCACGGCACGCATGATCGCGCGCGCGTGCCACGCAGCCTCAACGCCATCCTCATCGACGCGGGCGAGGCCTTCGGCACCGCGCACCATGCGACTACGCTGGGCTGCCTGCAAGCCATCGACCGCCTGACGCGCCGGCGTACGTTCGCCCGCGTCCTCGACCTCGGCTGCGGATCGGGCATCCTCGCCATCGCCGCGGCACGCGCGATGCCTCAAGCTCAGGTGCTGGCGACCGACAATGATCCGGTTGCGGTCGCGGTCGCCGCGGAGAACGCCAAGGCCAACGGGGTCGAGAGCCGCATTGCGTTTGCCTGCGCCAGCGGCCTCGCCCACCCCTGGCTACGCCACGCCGCGCCCTTCGACCTCATCATCGCCAACATTCTCGCCGGCCCCCTCAAGGCGCTTGCCGCTAAGGTTGGGAGGGCTACGCACAAAGGCGGCATCGTCGTTCTCTCCGGCCTGCTCGAGCCTGAGGCGCCGGCCGTGATCGCGGCCTACGGCGCGCACAAGTTCGCCCTCGCTGAGCACCGCCGCATCGCCGGCTGGGCGACGCTGACGCTGCGCAAGCGCGGCTGACCACAACGCGAGATTGCCCAGCCACCGCGACCCGAATAAACAAGGCGTATGTTCCAGACCTTCGAAGCCCCCGCCCAGCGCGGCGCTGCCACCACGCGCATCAAGGCGCTGCGCCGGCTCATGGCCGCGGCAAAGCTTGATGCCTATCTCATCCCACGCGCCGACGAGCACCAGGGCGAGTACGTCCCGGCCTGCGCCGAGCGCCTGAAGTGGCTCACGGGATTTTCGGGCTCGGCCGGACTCGCGATCATCGGCAAGAAGGCGGCGGCGCTGTTCGTCGATGGCCGCTACACGGTGCAGGCGCGCGCCGAGGTCGACTCTGCGACGATGGAGGTCTCGAAGCTGCCGCGCGGCCGCATCGCGGAGTGGCTCAGCGAGCATTTGAGCCGCGAGCAGACCGTGGGCTACGACCCGAAGCTGCACACGGTCGGCGAAGTCGAGCGGCTCACGGCCGCGCTCAAGGCCAAAGGCATCAAGCTGCGTCCCATTGCGCGCAATCTCGTCGACCGCCTGTGGGGGCGCGAGCGCCCGGCGCCACCCATGAGCCCGGTCAGCGTGCAGCCGGTGAAGCTCGCGGGAAGGTCGGCGGAGGACAAGATCACCGACATCCAGGAGAGGCTTAAGGCCGACGGGCACGACGCGGTCATCCTCACCTTGAGCGATTCGATTGCCTGGGCGTTCAACATCCGCGGCGCCGATATTCCGCATATACCCGTCGCCCTCGCGTTCGCCATCATCCCGCAGAGCGGAAAACCCGAGCTCTTCATTGCGCCGGAGAAGATCGACACGGCTGCGCGCGCGCATCTGGAAGCATTTGCCAAGCTCTCCCCGCCCGAAGCCCTCTCCGTCCGCATCACGGCCCTGCGCAAGCCCAAGAAGCGCGTGCGCCTCGACCCGAACACTGCGAGCTCTTGGTTCGCGCGCGCGCTTGGTGGGCCCGGACGCATTGCGCGCGGGTCAGATCCCAGTCTCGCGCTCAAGGCGGTCAAAACTTCAGCCGAGATCAAGGGCGCACGCGCGGCCCAGGCGCGGGACGGCGCCGCGATCGTCCGCTTCCTCGCCTGGCTCGACGCGCAACCCCCCGGCGAGATCGACGAGATCGAGGCCGTGCGGCGGCTCGAAGGCTTCCGCCGCGCGACGAACCAGCTCCGCGAGATCAGCTTCGACACGATCTCCGGCAGCGGGCCCAATGGCGCCATCGTGCACTACCGCGTCAACGCCGCGACCAACCGCAAGCTACGTGCGGGCGAGCTGTTCCTCATCGACAGCGGCGCGCAGTATCTCGACGGCACCACCGACATTACGCGCACGGTCGGCATCGGCAAGCCGACGCCGGAGATGCGCGAGCGCTTCACGCTCGTGCTCAAGGGCCACCTCGCGATTGCCACCGCGCGCTTTCCCGAGGGCACGCGCGGCATCGACCTCGACCCGCTCGCGCGCCGTGCGCTATGGCAACACGGCCTCGACTACGACCACGGTACCGGCCATGGCGTCGGCAGCTACCTCTCCGTGCACGAGGGGCCGCAGTCTATCTCCAAGGCGGGGATGGCCCCGCTGCTGCCGGGCATGATCTGCTCCAACGAGCCCGGCTACTACAAGG
>CAXMLT010000479.1:0-8687 GCA_964194245.1 uncultured Hyphomicrobium sp. | reverse complement strand
ATCGCCTTCGGCATGGGCATCGACAAGCCGGACGTGCGCTTCGTCGCGCATCTCAATCTGCCGAAGTCGATTGAGGCCTATTACCAGGAGACCGGGCGTGCGGGCCGCGACGGCTTGCCCGCCAATGCCTGGCTCGCCTACGGCCTGCAGGACCTCATGCAATTGCGCCAATGGATCGCGCAGAGCGACGGCTCTGAGGCCTACAAGCAAGCGCAACGCCAAAAGCTCGGCGCGCTGATCGGGCTCTGCGAGCTACCAAGCTGTCGGCGGCAGTCGTTGCTTGCCTATTTCGGCGAGCGCCAGGCGGACCCCTGCGGCAACTGCGATAACTGCATCAGCCCGCCGGAGACGATCGACGGCACGGTGCTGGCGCAGAAGGCGCTGTCCGCGGCGTACCGCACCGGTCAGCGCTTCGGCGCTACCTACCTCATCGACGTGCTGATGGGGCGCTCGAACGATCGCGTGGTGCGGGCCGGGCACGACAAACTGCCGGTCTTCGGCATCGGCAAGGACACGGACGAGGCGGCATGGAAGGGGGTGTTTCGCCAGCTGGCGGCGGCGGGACACCTGGCGGGCGACGACGACGGGTACGGCACGCTGGCGCTGACCGCGGCGGCGCGTCCTCTGCTGCGCGCGGAAGAACGTTTTCTTGTACGCGTCGCGACCAAGGAGGCGCGCTCCAAGTCGAAACGCCAAAGCAAGAGCTCGATCGCCGTTGCAGATGCGGATCGCTCGCTCTTTGAGGCGCTGCGCGCGCTGCGCCTGCGGCTTGCCGCCGAGGCGAAGCTGCCGCCCTACATCATCTGCACGGACGTCACGCTCGCGGAGCTTGCCGCCGCGCGGCCTGCCGATATGCAAGCGCTGCACGGCATCACCGGCCTCGGGAACAGCAAGATCGCACGCTATGGCGCCGCGTTGCTTGCAACCATCGCCGAGCACACCGCGTAGGCCGTCGACCTAAAGCGGAGCCGCCCGAACCGGCCAAGACAATGGCTGGTTCAGGCGGCGAAACGTCCGGCAAAGAGTGCGGCAAAAAAATCTAGTCGTCGAGGCCCAGCAACTCGCCAGCCGCTTCGGCTGCCTGCGCGAGCGTCTCGGCGGGATCCGCGGGCTGATCGCCGGAGTCCTGCATGCTGGCGAGCAACGCGGCGTCGAGGCCCGCGGTATCGCCGCCTGCCTGTGCCTGGGTGCCGGCGATGACAAACAGCGTCGCAGCGGCGATGAAAAGCGTGGTCTTGAGATTGGACTGCATCTTTCTCTCCTAACGAAAGGCGTCTGCGGTCCCCGTTGTGGGTCCGGCTGCGCTCGATGCGATTAGGTAGGCCAGCGGGAAGGGTTTGCGGTGTTCCCCACGGAACACGTGCGACATTGAGTGGTGCAGGGGCTTGCGTTCGGCTGCCGTTCGGCAATCGGGTTCGACGCGGCACCACCCGGCGCCGCCACCTTCTCCCAGTTGGCTCGATGAGCCCGTCAATCTGTTTGCAATGAACCACTGCCTCCCGATCGTGGTGCCGATTGTGCATGCTCGAGGAAGAAGCGGAGCATCTCTTTCGTAGCGTCGGGCCCCGTCGGGTCCGTGAACGACCCCGCTAGATTGCCACCCGACCACGCATGACCGGCCCCATGAAGCTCCCATTGCTCGATCACGCTGCGTCCGCCCGCGTCGCGTTGAACTGAACGCGTGTACCTGCGGCCCGAGGAAACCGTCTCGCGTTCCACCGAAGCATCCGAATGTTCACCGGTATTGGCGCGCGCGATGACTTCCGTCCCGTTACGGGGATGCACGGTTGTATCCTGGTCGCCGTGGAAGACGATCGTGGGCAACGCCCGGCGTCGTCTCGTGTGGACGCCGCTCGGGTTTCCGCGAGCCGGACCGTGCCCCCTCATTGCGGCAAACGCAGACGGGAGGTCGCGAGCTGCTCCGCACGCCAGTCCCGAATGCACTCCCACGGCCGCGTAGAGATCGGGATAGGTCTCTCCCATTGTGGCTGCGGCCGCACCGCCAGCAGATAGTCCCGCGATATAGATGCGGCGGGCATCGATCGCGTAGTCCTTCATGACCTGGCGCGTGATGCCCGCGATGAGCGCGGGCTCACCGCGACCGCGCCGCTGGTCGCTTTGCTTGAACCAGTTCCAACACTTGGAGGCATTGGCCGCTGCAGGCTGCTCGGGATAAACGACAAAACACGAGCTCTCTTCGGCGGCGAAGTTCATCCGCGTGCCGGCAGAAAAGTCATCGGCCGTCTGCAGGCACCCGTGCAGCATGACGATCAGCGGGCGCGGCTCACTATGCCGGCTGGGAATGTAGAGCTTGTAGGTCCGAGTGCCGGCCTCGTTGCTGAACGACGCAGCGACAAACCTTCCGGCCGTCGGAGCTAAATCCGAGGCGATCGGCCGTCCGCGTCGACGCACGCCAGGCAGGCCGGTCACGGTTATGTCAATGCGATCAAGACCACCGTGCAACGCGGCCTGAGGCAGCGCGCCGGCCACCTCTTTGAGGTCGTCGAAGGGGGCGTTCTTCGCAAGAAGCTCGATGGGAAGCCCGGAGACCGGAAGCGCGACCTCCGCGGCTGAAGCGTTGGACTTCCGGCCGTTGCCGACGCGCGTACCGCGCAGCAGGTTCTGCAGCAGCGCTACGGCTTCGTTCAGCCGGCCGGCACGCGTCAAACGGGTCGCCTCGATCATGTCGCCGGGAAGCAATGCTTTCATCTCGGATCTTTCCTGTCGAAGCGGTTATCGGGAATGTTCGGGCAATCGTGGTGTCAGATCGCGGCTACCGCATGCGGTCGGCCAATGCGGTCTTGACCTCCGGGCTCGCGTGCAGCGCTCCCAGCACCGAAAGCGAGGCAATGGCGGCGCGCGCCAGTTCCGGCGAAACGTCGGCCGCGATGCTCAGGAGACCCAGGACGTGAAGATGAAGCGGTTGGCGGCTGGCGCGCACGGCCTCGAGGTCCTCGCGCGTGTAGTGCCTCAGGCCGAGATCCAGGGTGTTGCGCGCCACGCTTTGCTTGACCACGTCGGCATGGCGATCGAGCTGATTGCGGATGGCGGTGCGAATGAAATCCGTGCGGTTCGAATAGAACCCCTCATGCACCATCAGGTCGATTTGGCCGAGGTCGACATACCCGAGATTGATCGTGACCTTCTCGGAGTCACCAGGCTTGGGCCGCAGCTCCCCTACGTTGCTCACCATCCGATAGCCATCCAGCCACCATCCATACAGATGGTAGATAAGCCGAGTCGTACGTTATTGCAAGGGGAGGCATTGCAGGGGGAGGACCCGGCGCGCGGATGGCGTTGGCCCAAAGCTGGCTTTGGGGAGCTTTGCGGCGACGTCCGCTCATCTGCGTCGAACTGACGTCAGAGACCGTAGGCGACCACGTCGCGTCGTGGATCTCCAAGCTGCTGTCAGGCACGCCCCCGCGCTCCACGCGCATCCGCTTCGATGATTGAAACGCCTAGCTCAGACGTCACCTTGCTCTGCTATCGCCAATGATCTCCAGCCTGAGCATTTCCGACATCGGCCTCTTCGCGAAATCGCCGGCTCGTGGACGAACATCGTTCTCACTTTACAAAGCTGTAAAGAGATCGACACGCAGCCGCCCAGATCGGGGACCAGCTTGCGGCCACCTGGGCATCGTCAAGACCCAGGGTATCAAGGAGCATAGCCATGATTGGTAGGATACTGAACGTCGCCATCATTTCCGGTCTTCTGTTGGCCACCGCGGCTCCGGCATTCGCCGCTGATGAGCCCAAGACCAAGGCCGATTGCGACAAGGCCAAGGGCAAATGGGACGACAAGACGAGCAAGTGCACTGTGAAAAAGTAGTCGTGCACCGTTTGAAACCCCGCCAGGTCGTCCCTTGGCGGGGTTTCTTCCTGCACCACTAACTTAGACGCCGCACCCAAGCCTTCTTACCGATCCGTAAGGCGGCAGACATCCGCCCGCAAAAGGCGGAGCGCAACTTCACTTGGACGACGGCGGACAGCCTGGGAGGAAGCACAATGTCGAAAATTTTGAGCACGGCAGTTGTTGCGGGACTTTTGTTTGCCCTTACGGCTCCGGCCGTCGCGGCGGATGCGCCGAAGACGAAGACGGAGTGCGACAAGCTGACCGACATGAAGTGGGATTCTAAGACCAAGACCTGCGTGAAGAAATGAAGCCGTTCAGCCCAGGACGTCGGCCTTGCATCGTGGCTATTGTCGGGCTCATCACTCGCCGTTTCTTCACATACGCTAAACCACTGCCCAGGTTCATGTGACCCGCCCTCCTGTCTTCTTCGATCCCACCAAGCGCCGCTCGGTCATCCTCGGCTCGCTTGGCTGGATCGTGTCCGTTGTCAGCACGATTGTGCTCCTGGCATTCGTGGCGAGCCTGCTCTTCCTTCCGAACGTCTCCGTCCTTCGCCTCGACCCACCGCGCAAGCGCTCCGCGCTGGCGGACGCGAAGGATATCGCCCAGCGACGTGAATTACTGCCGGCGGCACGGCGTCTTGGAGACGCCGCGCGGTCAAGAACGACTCTCCCGAAATGGGCAGTCAAACAGACGATGCCCACAGCCTCCACAAAGCAGCTCATGGCGGCGCGCGAACGCGCTGACAGCCGGCCTTTGACGATCGGTTTCTACGTGACGTGGGACGACAGCAGCTTTGCGTCGCTGGAGACGGCGCTGCCGAAGCTCGACTGGGTGGTGCCAAGCTGGCTCGAGCTTACCGGATCGGACATGGAGCTGAAGACCGGAGTTGATCAGAAATCAATCGACCTTCTGCGCAAGCAAAAGCTGCCACCGAGCATTCTGCCGATGCTGCAGAATGCCACCGACGGCAAATGGGATGGTCCCGGTCTCGCACGCCTGTTGGCTGATCCCGTCAAGCGCCAAGCCCGTCTTGCGAGCCTCGTTACCTTTCTCGAGGCGAACTCGGCACAGGGCCTCGTAATTGACTTCGAGGAGGTCCCCAAAGACGCACATAGTAATTTTCTGACGTTCTTGCACGAGCTGCGCGCTGCCTTTGCGCCGCACGGATGGCTGCTCGCAATCGCTGCGCCTTTCGACGATCCCGAGTGGACGTATCGCAGCTACGGCGCAGCGACCGACTATCAAATACTCATGGCCTACGACGAGCACTTCGAGGAAGGCGCGCCCGGCGCGATCGCGTCCCAATCGTGGTTCGTGGACAAGCTCAGCCGCAGAATGAAGGAGCTGGACCCGGTCAAGACGATCATCGCTATTGGCAACTACGGCTACGACTGGGCCGAAAAACCGCCCGCCGTCGATATGACCTTCCAGGAAACGGTCCTCACCTCGAAGGAGTCAGACGCGCCGATCGTGTTCGATCCGCAAACGCTTAATCCTCATTTCGACTACCAGGAGGACGACGGCAGCATCCATCACGTCTGGTTTCTCGATGCCATAACCGCGCACAATCAGATGCGGGCTGCGGACGTGTTTCGTCCCAGGGGCTATGCCCTGTGGAGGCTCGGGTCCGAAGACCCGTCGATCTGGTCGTTGCTCGGCCGGCCGTATAATGCAGAGATCCCCGCGGAACTCGCCACGATCGTTCCGGGCAGCGACATCGACATCGAGGGTCAGGGCGAAATCCTAAATATCGCGGCCGAACCCGCAAACGGCGCCCGAACCTTCGAGACCGACAGCACGCATCGAGTTATCGTGTCGGAGGCGTTCACGAAGATCCCATCGACCTATGTCATCCGCCGCTCCGGCTGGGTGCCGGGAAAAGTAGCGCTCACCTTCGACGACGGCCCCAGCTCCGAGTGGACGCCGAAAATTCTCGACATCCTGAAGCAGAAGGGCGTCAAGGCGACGTTCTTCATCGCCGGCACCAACGGGGAAACGAATCCGAGCCTCGTCCAGCGCATCCTTGCCGAGGGTCATGAGATCGGGAATCACACCTTCACCCACCCAAATCTGGGAGAAGTGCCTCCCGAGGTCGCCCGGCTCGAGATCAACGCGACCCAGCGGCTCGTCGAGGCATTGACGGGACGGTCAATGCGCCTCTTCAGGCCACCGTTCTTCGGGGACGCGGAACCGACCACTCCAAGCGAGATCGCACCTGTCAAACTGGCTCAGTCGCTCGGCTACGTGACAGTCGGGCTGAGGGTAGACCCGGACGATTGGCAAGAGCCGTCCGCGGACCTGATCGTGCAGCGGATCCTGGACCGCATGGCCGACACCAACCCGGAAACGCGCGGCCAGATCGTCCTGCTGCACGATGCCGGAGGCGACAGATCTCACACGGTCGCTGCATTGCCTCGCATCATCGACGCACTGCGCGCGAAGGCTCTGGAGATCGTCCCGGTATCGGCGCTGGCTGGCTGGACATTCGACCAG
The DNA here is from genome assembly GCA_964194245.1 of uncultured Hyphomicrobium sp. Classification (GTDB taxonomy): domain Bacteria; phylum Pseudomonadota; class Alphaproteobacteria; order Rhizobiales; family Hyphomicrobiaceae; genus Hyphomicrobium_A. The sequence continues at coordinate 2,338 of CAXMLT010000479.1, read as the reverse complement.
GTGATGCCGTCGCTTCCGTCGGAGGACCACTCTGCAATCGTCAACTGGTACGTGTTCATCACCGCAAGCTGGCTGCAAGCCGCCATGCATTGGCTGTTTGCGCTCGCAATCGCCCTTGGGCTCGCGCGCCTCGTCGCGCTATGCGGCTTGGCTATTTGGAGCAGCCGGAAAGCCGTTCCTCCGCCGCCGCTTTCGGCGAGCGACGGCCTCACCGTTTCCGTTTTGATTCCCGCTTTCAACGAAGCCAAGGTCATCGCCGCCTCGGTGGAAGGGATTCTTGAGAGCTGCCACGCAAGCCTGGAGGTCATCGTCATCGATGACGGGTCGACCGACGGCACCAGCGATGTCGTGCGCGAGCGCTTCGGGAGCGATCCGCGGGTGACGCTCATCACAGTCCGCAACGGAGGCAAGGCGAGAGCCGTCAATATGGGATTGGCTTCTTCGCACGGCGAGGTTGTCGTCGCTCTCGACGCCGATACCCATTTTGAACCCGACACCATTGCGCGCCTCACACGGTGGTTCGGCGACAAATCGATTGGCGCCGTCGCCGGCAACGCCAAGGTCGGCAACCGGATCAATCTGCTGACCCGTTGGCAGGCGCTCGAATACATCACCGCGCAAAATCTGGAACGTCGGGCGTTGGGAGCCTTGGATTGCATAACGGTCGTCCCGGGTGCCGTCGGCGCCTGGCGCAGATCCGCATTGGTCGAGCTCGGCGGTTTCCCGACGGACACCCTTGCCGAGGATCAGGACCTGACCATTGGCATACAGAAAGCCGGCTACCGGGCGATCTTCGATCCGGATGCCGTGGCTTGGACAGAGGCGCCGGACACAGTCGCCGGGCTTGCGAAGCAGCGTTTCCGCTGGGCATTCGGGACATTGCAATGCCTGTGGAAGCACGCGGACGTCACGCTGCGTCCTCGGTATGGCGCGCTCGGTCTCGTCGCGCTTCCTCAAGCGTGGCTGTTCCAGATCCTCCTAGCGCTCATCTCGCCGTTCGTTGATCTGCTGCTCATCGTGCAGCTCGTCGCCGCTGCCTCCGACTATCTGCAGCACGGCGCACAATTCGATCCGACGAACCTCGAGGTCACGCTTTTCTACTACGCGATCTTCATTACGGTCGACATTGCAACGGCCGCAGTCGCGTTCCTGTTTGAGAGGCGCGAGAACTGGCAACTTCTTTGGTGGCTCGTTCTGCAGCGGTTTGGCTATCGCCAGCTTCTCTATTACGTGCTGGTAAAATCCGTCAGCACGGCTGCCAAGGGCCATCTCGTGGGTTGGGGCAAGCTTGATCGCAAAGCCACCGTGACTCCTGGAAATATCTAACAGAGCGCAGAGCGGCTCGATTTGCCGACGCCGGTGCTACAGAACGACCACGTCAACGTCGGCGTTGGCGACTTTGATCGGCGGCACCAGATCCGGATTGTTGTCGAGCAAATGCAGCAATGCGTCCACGCGATGCGCGGAGGCGCGCCAGACTTCTCTTGTGTCGCGGTTGGCCGGCTCGCGCAGCACCGCCTTGCGAATGGCGAGAAACTCTCTCAGGAATTCCTTTTCGGAACGGACACCGACACCGCCGGTCGCACCCAGGGTCCGTTTGAGGATCGCGGACAGGGAGTCCGGATCGCCGCTCGCGCCGTGCTGCAACCAGGTATCGTAGAAGATCGATTTGCCGATGGCTGAGGTGACGCGAGCCGCGGCGGCGGCTTTCAGCGCAGGTCGGAAGTAGAGCTTGTCGGCTTCCTCATCGCAGGCGATGCCGAGATATTCCGAGGCCTTGACTTCTTTCTGCCACGCGGCGGCGAAACCGGTCAGCGCCTGCCTTCCCGTCGCGACGGGCGGCAGATGAATCAGAAAGCGCTTCAGGTCTGTGTCCGGCACAAACTGGGCGTAGCGCTCGATGACCTGGGCGACCTCATTGTTGTAGGTGCAGAAGCCATATTGGGTGGCCGTATAGCCCCGACCGTCGCCCAGATCCTCAACATAAGCGTAATCGGGGTCGGGCCCGCCGACTTCGAACACGTTCGTGATCGCTTTGATCCTGCGCACGAGATCTGCGTCGGATGCGGGTTCAGTGTTATGAGGCATTGGCATGCCGATCGCGTTGAGGGGAGTGGCTACTGGATCGTGGCCGGGACCGACAGCAAGAGCGCGGACGCCCTTCGCGCCAGCAAGAATGGCAATCAGGCAAGTCCGCCCTGCCAGACGCAAGAAATCCCGGCGGCTCTTATGCATGACAACCTTCTAGCCACTTAAGCTTTCTGCGCCCTAAGGCCAATGGCCGGTCTTTGGACCAAATTGATGGCTGCAACGGGTGCCGTCCGGAATGCGGTTGGAA
>CAXMLT010000478.1:0-4120 GCA_964194245.1 uncultured Hyphomicrobium sp. | reverse complement strand
ATCTTGACGGACGCGACCGGCGCCGGCGGACGACAAGCCGTCTTGAGCGGTGCAGCCATCGATTGGATGTACGGTGTGTCCGCCGGGTGGCGCGCCCGATTGCCGCGTTTACCTCGAACATCGTTCTCCCTCGGCATGGCCAAGAAGCTGGCTTATTCCTCGCCCATATTTCCTGTGAAATCGCGTCGGTGGGGCAGGCAGTGAACGAAAGTTCTCGCGTACTCGTCATCAGCTCGGATACGTCGCTCAAGGGTGATATCCGCAACGGCGGGCGCATCGAAATTTACGGCTACGTCGAGGGCAACATCGCCGGCGATCTCTTGATCGTGCAGCCGGGCGGCCGCTGCTACGGCACCGTGCGGGTTGAGAGCGCCGACATCCACGGCACGCTGCAGGGCGACGTGTTCGTCAAGCAGCTCATCACCATCCGCACCGCGGGCGCCGTCAACGGCAACGTCCAGTATGGCCGTCTCGCCATGGAGATGGGCGGCAACCTCTCCGCGGAGGTGCGCAACGTACCGCCGACGCTCGCGGGCGACCTCGACCTGTCGGTCGACAAGGGCAAGTCGGTGCGCATCACGCTGCAGGATCTGACCGCACTCGATCCCGACGACGACGCCCAGCACCTGACGTTCACGGTCTCGCGCGCCAAGAACGGCTTCGTGACGCTGCTGACCGATCCCGGCCGCCCGGTGGCGACGTTCACGCAGGCCGACCTTGAGCGCGGCGCCGTGCTGTTCCGCCACGACGGCACCAACGGTGCGCATGCGAGCTTCGACGTCGTCGTCGCCGACCATGCCGGTGCGACCTCGGGCGCGGCGCAGACCGTCAATGTATCCGTGCGCGCTTAGACGCTAAGCCGTCTCAGCTTTCCATCTTGCCGAAGCGGTGGCGCAGCGCCGTCTTGGCCTTCTCGAGCGCGGCGCGCTCGGTGGCCGAGAGGTTGCGGCCCGCGCGGTTGATGTAGAAATTCAGCATCGACATGGCCGAGAGGTAGGGGTCGTCGCTCGCGCGGCTGGGATCCTCCGCCGCTTTCTGTAGCGCGGCGGCGATCGTTTCCGGATCGCCGGACTTGAACACGCCGGGCGGGATCGCGTCGGCGCGGTCGTGCTCGGTGACGGACTTCGACCACAGGTTCTCGAACTTATCGGCCATCTTGTCGGGCATGGGGACCTCGCTTGTCGGGGACGCGAGCCCGCATGCAAGCAGAGCGCGGCAAACCGCGCGTAACCGCGGCCCCATGCATTTGAGGCAACTGCCGCGGGTCCATGCCTGGCAGACCTACTTGCAGCGCAGGAAGTCGCGGGCGCCCGCTTCGTCCGTGAAGGTGAGCGTGTCGCCCGAGACCGTCAGCGTGAAGTCGTAGCTTTGCGCATTGCCCTCGACCGTGCAGTCGCCGGCGATCTTGTAGTCGCTCTCCTTTGCGTCGACCGATTTGAAGGTGCAGTGCACCTCGTGCTGGTCGTAGCGGTCCTTGGCGATGACGAGGGGCGCGCCCTGGCTGTCCTGCGGCGTTTTGCAGTTGGCGACGTCGAGCGCCCACGTGCCGGCATAGGGCGCGTCGTCGGCGCGGGCAGGGAGCGCGAGCGCGGTCACCGCTGCGATCAGTGCCACATATTTTTGTGAGCGAGCGGCCGGCCGGCGCATGCGTTCCCCCTGCAAGATCGTTTCTCTCCACGAGAGCCCGCCCGCGGCTGCCAAGTCAAGGCCAAGTCCGTCTATGCGGCACGCGAGTGTCGTGGCGACATCGGTGCATTTCGAGGCGAATGCGCCGCAGCCCGGCAACGCGGACCTAACCGTGAGGTTCTACCGTTCCGCCAACATCCATCATGGAGGAGCGGAACATGGCACTTGCATCCACCGATAAGCACGTAAGCGCGAAGGCGAAGTCCAACTGCGGCAAGAGCATTGAAAGCCCGGTCGTCGCGTCCGACAAGCTCGAGCGGCTCAAGGTGTGGGGCGAAGGCGATCCCTCGCTGCGCTGGGCCGGCGCGTTCGCGAGCTGCGGCGGCAAAGGCGCGACGCAGTCCTCGACTATCGTCTACGAGATCGAGCCGGGCAGACACCTCGGCTGGCACACCGACGCGACCGAGGAGACGCAGTACATCATCGCCGGCACCGGCGAGCTGAAGATGGAGGACGGCAGCGTCCACGCCGTGCGGCCCGGCAGCGTATTCGTGCTGCCGACGAACGTGCGCCACGACCTCGCAAACACCGGCAAGGAGACGCTGCGCGCGGTCGCATTCTTCTCGGCGGCGATGTTCACGCAGGACTTCGACACCGTCATGCTGCCGCCGAAGAGCCACATCCTTGGGACGCCTAACCGCGCAGGCTAGGCCTTCGCTAAGCGGCTCATCAGCGCCATGGCCGCGTGCGGGGCGCGTACCTTGCCCTCGTGGATGAAGTAGACGAACACGTCACGCGGCTTGGCCGGAGTCTTGTGCTTGGCGTCGGCCTGGTCGAGGTCGGAGGGCACGCCACCCTCCGCCCAGGTGCGCGCGCGCTTGGCCCAGGCGTCGAGCGCCTTCGGCGGATAGCCCGCCTTCTCCGTGTCGTTGCCCTTCTGCAATCGCGCGTAGACGAAGTCGGCGGTGACGTCGGGGATCGCCGGGTAGGTCTCGTGCTCGGCGAAGGTGACGGCGACGCCGTGCTCGCGCAGGAGCTTCGTAAAGGCCGGCACCACGAACGAGGGATGGCGCACCTCGACCGTGTGGCGCAACGCGCGGCCGTCGAATTTGGCCGGCAGCAGCTCCAGGAAGGCGGCAAAGTCCGCCTCGTCGAACTTCTTCGTCGGCGCGAACTGCCACAGCATCGGCCCCAGCTTGTCGCCGAGCAGGGTCGGCCCGGAATCGAGGAAGCGCTTGATGGAGTCGCCCGCCTCCGCCAGCACGCGGCGGTTGACGGCGTAGCGCGGACCCTTGAGCGCGAACACGAAATTGTCGGGCGTCTCGCTCGCCCACTTGGCGAAGGTCTTTGGCGCCTGATTGCGGTAGAACGTGCCGTTGACCTCGATCGTGGGTAGGTGCGCGCTCGCATATTCGAGCTCCTTCGCGTGCGCGAGACCCTCTGGATAAAAGGTGCCGCGCCAGGGCTCGAAGGTCCAGCCGCCGATGCCGGCGCGGATGGTGCCGCCTTTTTTCATGCTTCCAGCTTATGCCATCGTTTCGCGATGAGGAGGAGCCTCGAGATGGACGACAAGCACGCGAAGGAAACCGGCCGCTTCGACATCGCCGAGATCGCGGCCGCGTTCCCCGATGCGGCCAAGACCCTGCTGCTCGACCGCTATCTCACCGATACGCCGCAGGCGAGCGCGCGCGTGTTCCGCGTCTATAAGCCGACGCCGCCGCACTATCACGCCGGATGCGACGAGTATCTCTACGTGTTTTCCGGCCGCGGCACGTTCTGGATGGAGGACGCGGCGAGCATCGCCGAGTTCGGCCCGGGCCAGCTTCTCTATTTCCGCCGCGGCATCGTGCATGCGCTGCCCGACATGATCGAGACGCCGATCGTGTTCCTGTCGATCGATACGCCACGCCGCGATCCCAAGGACATCATCTTCGTCAATCCTGCCGACGGCACGCCCGACAGCTTCATTGCGGAAAGCGGCGGCTACTAGCGCGCCGGGCCGATCACGGGCGCCTGCCATTTCGCGCCGTCGATGGCGTCGAGCACGAGGGTGTAGGCCTGCCCCGGCGCGACGTGGCCCGTCGAGGGAGGCGGCAGCGTGATGACGGCGCGCGCGCCCGTCTGGCCGGCGAAGCCGATCATCTCTGTCTTGAATTTGGCGGCCCAGGCGTAGGGGTAGGCGTTGCGGATGGCGCTCTCGCGCAGCGCGGCCAGCGTCGCGCCATCCCACTGCGCGATTGTTGCTCCTGCCGCGTCGAGCAGCTTCGCGCTGACGATGTAGGCCGCGCCGGTGTCTGGGCCGGCGTCGACATAGGCGGCGAAGGTTACCTCGCCGTCGGGCGCGATCTGCACATCCGTCAGCGCGATGTCGTGCTTGTGGAAGTTCACACGTGAGTGCAGCGGCGTGAGAACCGCGCCGAACAGCACGTGATAGGTGAGCAGCGTAAAAACGATCGACACGCCGCCGAGCCACAACGCAAGCTTGGGCACGACG
>CAXMLT010000477.1:0-4165 GCA_964194245.1 uncultured Hyphomicrobium sp. | reverse complement strand
GTTCGTTCTGAGCCAGGATCAAACTCTCAGATTGAAAGTTCAATACTGGTTTTGGCTTGAAGATTAACTTCAAGGATTCTGCGTAACGGGCACCTTCACACTCAACGCACAACACCCAGGTTTCCCTGAATGCGATGCATTTGGTGATGGCTTTGAAACGCAGTATCGCCAGAGTCTTTTTCGATCCTGACGCCGCTTGCGCGACGCCTCGGATCCGCCAGGACTCCGCCGCCTGCGTTTCCCTTCCTTCAAATTCAATTGTCAAAGAGCAATCTCAGCGACACGTATCCGCGAACCAGCCCAACTGACTGGCTCTGAAGACAACGAGGCTCCTACCGGACTAACCCGGGCTTGGAACCGCGAGGTGTCGTGAGACGGATGCCCATAGCGGGCGACGGGGCGTGAACCCCGCACAGCCGTTGAGTTAATATCAACGCTTACGCGTTGTCAACACCTCGGCCAAAAAATTCCCGCGATCGAAGCCAGTCTTCCAAAGCGTCCGACGCAAAATCTTCTTGCGTCTCGCGATCCGGTAGACCGGCTCGTCCTCGCAGGCTGACGCTCATGTAAGGGACACCGCGGAACCTTTCAAGAGGTCTTGTGCGAAACCCTTAATATTCAGGGCTCTTGCCATCAGGACGCCCGCTTTCTGGGCTCGGTTGATGGGCTTCGCCCTCGGCGCCAGGCTCATCCGGGCGGCCGGCCCCCGATATTTCCTGTACTCTGTCGCGGGCTGCGTCGCTTCTGGCCGTCGCCGATGCACGGCATATTGGGGGTGCCGCGCCAACCCGATTTGGCGGCGGCCCGGAATTGGTCCCAGGAGATTGGGACCTGGGGATTGGGGAAAGGCTAAGGCCACGTGGTCGATCGCCGCCGATATGCGTCGCATGCGGGCTTTGGGGCTTTAGCAGGCGCCGAGAGGCCGCAAGGTCTCGTCCAGCTTTACCGCGGCGGCCGTGCGGCAACCTCCTTCAAGGACCTCTACGAGACCGACCACGCGGAATCTCGTCAGAGTGGCCGCTTCCGCTGGCTGATCAGCACCTGCCTCGCCGGCATGGTGGGCGCGATTTCGATTTTTGTCGTCATCTACGGCTCGGTCGATCAGAAGGGCAGCAAAGGCGGCTTCCTTCCCGCCCTTTCATTGATGGGCGAAGCCGACCTGTCAGGCCGGATGCCCTTCCTGCATCAGAGCGACGGGCTCAAATGGGCGGTGCCGAAGAGCGACCGGCTGCAGATCACCAGCGGCGCGGTGACCGTACGCTACTTCCTCAAGGATTCATTGAAGCAGCGGCTTGCCGGGCGCGAGTACATTCACGCCAAGCCCTACGTGCGCATCGTGGGGCGCCTCGCGGCGGTCCCCGAGACCTATGAGGCTGCGATCCCGCCGTTCAATCCGCTTGAGCTCTACGCCATCAACAAGACCGCGGGCGAAGGCGACGAGACCGAGACGCCGGCAACAGCGCAGGGCAGCGTGAAGATCAACGTCGTCGAGGTCCTGGGCGGAACCCTGCCGACCGAGGACGGGCTCGCGCTCGATGACGCGGAGATCGCTCAGCACATTGCCGCGGCAGAGGCGGCCGAGGCCGAGGCCGAGAAAATTCGCGCCGGCGCCGAGGCCGACGCCAACCGCGCCGGCACTGACGACGCCACCCCGGGCAACACGGCCGCCGCGGTCCCGCCGCACACCACCGTGCTAACCAAGCCGACGCCCGACGCCGACGACGGCCTCGCCGACCTCGAAGGCCGCGAGACGCTCGTCGTCAAGGTCGGCGACAGCGACAACCTGCGCAAGATTCTCGTTCGTGCCGGAGCCGACAACTGGCAAGCACGCGGCATGATCGACGCCGCCCACAACATCTTCCCGGAAACGGCACTCGCCGCCGGCCAGGAGGTGCGCATTACGCTCGTGCCCTCGCTGACCCAGAAGGGCCGCAAGGAGCCGGCGCGCTTCAGCATCTTCTCGGGCGGGCATGACCATCTCGTCAGCGTGATGCGCAATGCCGCGGGCGAGTTCGTCGCGAGCAAGTCGCCCTACATCGAGGAGGAGATCGCCAACGCCGCACTCGGCGAGGCCGACCGCGCTACGTCGTCGAGCATCTACGCCAGCGTCTACTACGCCGGCCTCTTGCAGCACGTGCCGCCCGACACAATCATGAAGGTGATGAAGATCCACGCTTCTGAGACCGACTTCCGCCGCCTTTTGAGGCCCGGCGATGCGGTCGAGCTCTTCTGCGACATGAAGGACGACGCGGCGCCCGACGCGCCGCCGGGCGAGCTGCTCTACACGTCAATCACCAGCGGCGGGGAAAGCTATCGCTTCTACCGCTTCCGCACGCCCGACGGCATCGTCGACTACTACGACGAGAACGGCAGCAACTCGAAGAAGTTCTTGATGCGCCGCCCGGTGCGCGGAGACGTGCGCCTCACCTCCGGTTTCGGCATGCGCTTCCATCCGCTTCTGAACGAGCGGCGCATGCACACCGGCGTCGACTGGGCGACGAACCCCGGCACGCCCGTGCTCGCCGCCGGCAACGGCGTCGTCGAGGAGGCCGGCCGCAAGGGCCAGTATGGCAACTACATCCGCATTCGTCACGCCAACGGCTATCACACCGCCTATGGGCATCTCCTGCGCTTCAAGAAGGGCATCGTGCCGGGTGTAAAAGTGCGGCAAGGCGAGATCATCGCCTACGTCGGCGCGACGGGCTTGGCCTCGGGTCCGCACCTTCACTACGAGGTGCTGATCAACAGCCGCTTCGTCGACCCGCTCGGCATCCAGGTCCCGCGCGAACGCGAATTGACAGGGCGTCAGCTCGCCGATTTCCAGAAGGAGCGCGCCCGGATCGACGACCTGCGCCACCTCTCGCCCGTGATGACGGCGAGCAAATAATCAGAAGTCGGATGGCCAGCCCATAGCCGAGTGGGTTGAGTCTGCTATGATTCCCTTGCCGAATCACGGAGGGGGCGGCGGCATGGGCGATTGCCCGCTCGTTATCATTCGCTGGCAGGACAGCCGCCAGCCATGCGGTCATTGGCGCTTCTTGTCGGCGCTGCCGGAGACGAGCGCGGTCGAGGTTGCGACCGTCGGCTGGCTCGTGAAGAACACAGCGGACGTGATGGTCGTCTGCCAGAACGTCGGCGATCTGGCGCACCCTGAAAAAGCACAAGCGAGCGGGATCATGACGATACCCACTCGCTGCGTTCTGTCGGTCGAGAGACTGACCGAGGCAGACGGAACTATTTCTTCTGAGATTGCTGGTTCTGCTGCGATTGCTGACGATCGGGAGATTGAGTCAGCACCGATGCGGCGAGCTCTTTGATCTCCTCCGCAGATAGTGAGCTGGGATTGTTCAGAGCCTTCGACGCGATGGCACTGACTTTCGCTGATGTCTTCTCGTTCTGAGCCATGACTATCACTCACTTTCTCAAACTGAGAGGGTTAAGTGCAGAACCCTGCCGCATTAACACGGGGGCAAAACCCGTGGGCATACGGAGTGTCGCCGCCTTGGAGTTATCCACGGCTTTGTACGGAAGCGCCCAAAAGGAAAGGCTCCCGTCACCATTGCGCAACGGGGGGCCCGAGTCGGTGGAAACTCGCGCTAGGCTGCGGCTCTCACCGGCTCGCCATTGAGCGCGATCTCGCCGTCGCGCACGCCGACACGCACGGTATCGCCGTCCTTGATGCGCCCCGCTAGGATCTGCTCGGCGAGCGGATCCTGCACGTGGCGCTGGATCACCCGATTCAAGGGTCGCGCGCCGTACGCGGGATCGTAGCCGCGATTGGCAAGCCACGTGCGCGCTTGATCGTCGAGCTCGAGCTTGATCTTGCGATCGGTCAACAGCTTCTGCAGCCGCGCCATCTGGATGTCGACGATCTTTCCCATCTCCGAACGCTGCAGGCGATGGAAGAGGATGATGTCGTCGAGGCGGTTCAGGAACTCGGGCCGGAACTTCGCGCGCACCTCGGCCATCACGAGATCGCGCACCGCGTCCGTATCCTCGCCCTCTTTTTGGTTGACGAGGTACTCAGCGCCGATGTTCGACGTGAGGATGATGATCGTGTTGCGGAGGTCGACCGTGCGGCCCTGGCCGTCGGTGAGGCGGCCGTCATCCAGCACCTGCAGCAGCACGTTGAAGACATCGGGGTGCGCCTTCTCGATCTCGTCGA
>CAXMLT010000476.1:0-3837 GCA_964194245.1 uncultured Hyphomicrobium sp. | reverse complement strand
GTCCTTGCCGACCGGCTTGCCGAGGGAAACCGTCTTTTCGGGATCGAACAAAATTTCGTCGTCGGGGCCGACCGAGTAGCCTCGCCAAACGCGCTTGCCGTTCTCGATGTTGTAAGCGGTGATGTGTCCGCGCACGCCGAACTCGGCGCCGGAATTGCCGACGATCACCTTGTCGCCAATGATGATGGGCGCGCTGGTGCCGGACTCGCCTTTTTTCGGATCTCCGTTGACGACCTTCCACACTTCCTTGCCGGTCTTCGCGTCAAGAGCGACGAGCGTCGTGTCGGCCTGATGCAGGAAGACCTTGCCGTTTGCGTACTGCAGGCCACGGTTCACCGTATCGCAGCACATGATGGGGATGACCGACGGATCCTGCTTGGGTTCGTACTTCCAGAGGATTTTTTGCTCGTGATCCAGATCGAGGGCAAACACGGTATTGGGAAACGGGGTATGAACGTACATCATGGCGCCGATAACCAGCGGCGTGCCCTCGTGTCCGCGCAGGACGCCGGTCGAGAACGTCCAGGCAGTTTTCAGGGACCCGACATTCTTGGTATTGATCTGATCGAGTTTTGAATACCTGGTGCCCGCATAATCACCGGCGGGTTGCGCCCAATTATTCGGGTCGCTTGCGTTTTTGATGATGTCTTCGTTGGCGACTGCCGGGAACGAGAGCGAAACAAGGGCGCACACAGCGCCCACGTGCGTGAGGCGGCTTTTCATGACGCATCCGATCTTTGACGGCTTGCTACGAACGGCTGTTGAGTGCTTGAGCCCCAACGTGCCAAATCTCAAAGACGCCCGCTGACCGTGCGGCAAACAGGGACCGGGGGGAATCGTTTCCGCGAACCGGCACAACGGGCGTCTCGGGATTAAATGTAGCAATGACGGGCGCCGTCCGGAATCGGCAGTTCTACCTATGCCGGACGCAGCCAATTTAGAAAATCTTGGGTACTGCGGATTAAATGGGAAAGCGTCCGCGCTTCCAGTTTCGCCATGATGTGCGCGCGGTGGTGCTCGGCCGTTCGTGTGCTGATACCGAGCCGCCCGGCAATCACCTTGTTCATGTGGCCCTCGACGAGCAGCGCCAGCACTTCGCGCTCACGCGGTGTCAGTTTTTCAAGGCGCGCTTGAGTTTGCCTGCGCCGCGCCGATTGCTCCGCGAGCGCGTCGCGACGCGTGAGCGCCTCATCGAGGACCTCCAGCAATATTTTTGGATCGATCGGCTTTTCGATGAAATGCACGGCGCCCGCGCGCATCGCGTCAACGGCCATCGGCACATTGCCCCGGCCGGTCATGACCACGAGCGCCGACGGTATTTCTTTGCTTGCCAGCTGTTGCTGCAGCTCAAGCCCGCTCAGCCCCGGCAGGCAGACATCCACCACCGCGCAGACCGGCGTTGTGTCTTTGAGCGAGCCAAGAAAGTCTTCTGCCGACTCGAATGTCCTGTGGCGCTGGCCGCATGTTTCCAGGAGCACCGACAGGGCATCGCGGATCGCCGCATCGTCGTCGACCACGTAGACGGTTGCATCATGTTTCATGTCTGGCCGGCGCCTCTACGGGCAGGACGACGTGGAATCGTGTCCCGCGGGGGAGCGTTGGTTCCCACCAGATTCTCCCGCCATGCGCTTCGACGATCTGGCGGCTGAGCGGCAGCCCAAGACCCATGCCGCGGATTTTTGTCGTCTGGAACGGCTCGAACAGATGTTCCGCGATTTCAACCGCGACGCCTCGTCCGTTGTCGTCAACCACCATCTCGATGGTCCCGCTGTCATGACGACAGCGCACGCGCACGACGGCGTCGCGCGCGCCGGCCGCCGCGTCGATTGCGTTGCTCAAGAGATTGACGAGGACTTGCCTGATCTGAACGGGATCCGCCATCACGACGGGCAATGATCCCGGCTCGATATGGATATCGACCGCTCGGCTCGTCGCTTCGCTGTTCAGTCGGGCTGCTTCGGTCCGGATGAGCTCGAGCAGGTTGACCGGCACGCGCTCCTCTTTTTCGCGAGTTACGAATCCGCGCAGCCTCTTCAGCACGTCGCGGGCACGCTTAATCTCCGTTTCAGCTTTTTTCAGCGTTTCGGCGAGCAGCTCGCGCTCGAGCTTCTCGACCTTCATCAGGCGCTGGCCGGCGTGAATGTAGGTCGCGACAGCGGCTGGCTGAGCTCATGTGTGAGCGCCACGCGCATCGCCGCCGAGGTGGCCAGGGGCGCGACCGGGGCACCAGATTCTTTTGGAGTGTCAACCAGCAGGCTGCACTCTTCTGAACCGACTGACATGGCAGACTCCCTAGTTCGCAGTGATGCCGACGTCGCCGCAGCGCCGGATCGCAATGCCCAGTTTCAGTGATTCCGCGATGCGCTCAGCCCGATCGATGAACAGTCGAGCTGCCTCGGGTGGGCAGTGTTCCCGCGCCACGCGGCGGAACAGCAGCAGCCATCGCCTGAAAAGTTCGTCGGAAATTTCCGGAAACTGCGCATGCACGTCCATCGGCCGCCCTTTGTAACTCCCGGTCAGCAGGGTGACCGATGACCAGAACGCACACATCTTATCGAGATGCTTGTCCCAGTTTTGCACATGCGCGTCAAAGACCGGACCGAGCGCGTCGTCCTTCCGCACATTCGCGTAAAGCTTTCCCGCATCGAGGACGATCACATGCGGCATCTGACCGACTTTTCCCTGCGCGTCTTGATGTACGCGGGTTCGATGCCGCGACGACTGGTCACTATCCAGGAGATCGCAGAGGCTTACGGAATCTCGGAAAACCACTTGATGAAAGTGGTGCACGGCCTGGCGCAGCAGGGCTTTATCGAGACCGTGCGGGGACGCGGCGGCGGAATCCGCCTCTCAAGACCACCTACCGAAATAACCGTCGGGAGCGTTATCCGGGCCGTGGAAGACGATTTCGCTCTGGTGGAATGCTTTCGGACCCATAACACCTGCCGTATTACCCCTGTGTGCCGTCTCAGGGGCGCGCTCCAGGAGGCGCTCGGCGCGTATTTCGAAGTTCTCGACAATTGGACATTGGCCGAGCTCGTCGCGAAACCGAAGGCGCTCCTGAATGAACTCGCCCCGCCTTGACGCGGCGCTTCTGTTCGGGCGTCGACCTTTTCCGCGATAGGAACGGTCTCGGCGCTCCAACTCTACGTGTGAAGATGCTCTGATCGGCGAGTAGGATGGAGAGAGTGATGGCTCGCGTTCAAATCAAGCGCATCTACGATGCGCCGGAAAAATCGGATGGATTGAGAGTGCTCGTGGACCGTCTCTGGCCACGCGGCGTCTCCAAGAAAGAAGCCTCACTCGATCTTTGGGTGAAGGAGCTTGCGCCATCGACCGAGCTGCGCAAGTGGTTCAATCACGATCCCGAGCGGTGGGCAGGCTTTCGCCAACGATACCGGCGCGAATTGCGCAACCACGGCAAGGACCTCGCAGCGCTCAAGGCGCAGGCCGCGAAACGCCGGGTTACGCTTTTATTCGGGGCGCGCGATACCTTGCATAATGAGGCCGTCGTCCTGCAAGAGGCGTTGCAGCCCAAATAATCTAGCGTCCCAGGAGGCCTTGCCTCGATCGCAGTGGTGCGCCGCGGGCCAGAACACGCCCCTCTCAGGTTATGCGCGGAAGCGTGTCGAACGTGTGGAAGGGCACAGGCGACGGCAGCGTCCACTCAAGCGTGGTGGCGCCCGCCCCCCAGGGATTTGGCTCGGCCTTACGCCCCCGCCAAAAAGCCTCGATGACGCCGATAAAGAAGAGCGCCAGACCCAGTACAGAGACATAGGCGCCGATGGAGGAGACTTCGTTCCACGCGGCGAAGGTGCCGTCCGGAATGCGGTTGGA
>CAXMLT010000475.1:0-2787 GCA_964194245.1 uncultured Hyphomicrobium sp. | reverse complement strand
TCTCGTACTCGAGTACGAGATGGTCGCGGAACGCATTCCAAGTCAGGCGCGAGATCTCCCTATGATCCTGGTGCGCGTCTTCCTTGCGGTGCGTGAACACGACATCGGGATTGCAGAACGTCTTGATGTTCTCGATCCAGCTCTTGATCTCGTCGCCCTGGTAGGGGAAGTAGCTGTCGCGGAACTCCGCAAGCTCGATGCGGCGTGAGGCAGTCCCTTCGAGGATCGTTTCGGCTGCGGCCATGGCCTCCTGGCGCCGCGGCCCCTGTGCACTCAACACGCACCAGCACACGTCGAGCTTCACGCCAGCCGCGATCCAACCGAGGATCGTGCCTCCGACCCCGATTTCGATGTCGTCTGAGTGAGCGCCGAGGCAGAGTACTGAGAATCGCGCCCCGGGTTCGACGAGTGGAAGCGTCCTCATACCGTCTGCCTTTTGCGCGCGGGCGCGGGAGCCGGCGGCACTTCCGGGGTTCCCTCCGGATGTGTGCGCCAGGGCATGTTGCCCTGCTCGACCATGTCTTCCAGGATCTGCCGGTCGCTCAGCGTATCCATCGCCCGCCAGAAGCCCTGGTGCTTGTAGGCCATGAGCTGGCCCTCGGCGATCAACCGTGTGAACGGCTCGAGTACAAGCTCCTCGCCCTCCTTCAGATAGTCGAAGATTTCGCGGCGGAAGATGAAATAGCCGCCGTTGATCCAGATCTCGGAGCGGTCGGAGGTGCGGAACTCCTTCACGTTGCCGTCGGGGTCAATATCGGCCAGGTGGTAGGTGAGCGGTGGGCGGATGGCGAGGAAGCAGGCGATCTTCCCGCTCTTCTTGAACTCGTCGATCATCTCGTCGAGGTGCACATTCGTCAGTCCGTCGCTGTAGTTTGCGAGGAAGAACTCATCGTCCCCTACGTAATCGCGGACCGCCGCCAGCCGCTGGCCGATATTGCGCCAGATGCCGGTGTCGATGAGGGTGACGCGCCAATCCTCCTTGATCTCGGACAAGAGCTCGACGCTCGTACCCTGCTTGGAGACGACGCAATCGGCGAAGATCTGCGGCTTGTAGTTGAGGAAGAATTCCTTGATGACGCTCGCCTTGTAGCCAAGGCACAGGACGAAATCGCGGTGGCCGTACTGGCTGTAATAGTTCATCACGTGCCAGAGGATCGGCTGATGGCCGACCGGGATCATGGGCTTCGGGATGCTTTCGGAGTACTCGCGGATTCGGGTGCCGAGCCCGCCGCAGAACAGAACAACCTTCATTGATCTAGCTCCATGGGATCGATGACGGCGACCTCGGGAATGGGAACGATGAACTTCCCACCCCAGTCGGAGATGTGACGCATCTGGCGAATGATCTCGTCCTTGATGTTCCAAGGCAGGATGAGGACGTAGTCGGGTTTCGCGCTGTCGAGTGCTTCGACGGGTAGGATTGGGACATGCTGTCCCGGAGTGAAACGACCATGCTTGTAGGGGTTGCGATCGACGGTGAAGTCGAGGAAGTCGGGACCGATTCCGCAGTAGTTGAGCAGCGTGTTGCCCTTGCCCGGCGCGCCGTAGCCGCAGATCGACTTGCCCTCGTCCTTGGCCGCAATGAGAAACGAGAGGAGCCGACGCTTCGTGCGCCGAACCTGCTCATCGAACGACGTGTAGGTCGCAAGATCGCGGAAGCCGAGGCGCTGCTCGCGCTCGAGAATCGCCGCAACGCGCGGGCCCGGCTGACGAGCGGACTGCGCATGCGCAAGATAGACGCGCAATGAGCCGCCGTGGGTGCCGAGCTCCTCGACATCGATCAGCTTCAAGGCATGGCGACGAGCCATCTCCCCGATCGTCACGAGCGAAAAATACGAGAAGTGCTCGTGGTAGATCGTATCGAACTGGTTCTGCTCGATCAGCCTTTGCAGATGCGGAAACTCGAGCGTGATCACGCCCTCCGGCTTCAGGAGAATGCGCATGCCGGCGACGAAGTCGTTCAGATCGGGAACCTGCGCCAGCACGTTGTTGCCGGCGATGAGGTCGGCTTTCCGGCCTTCGGCGATCAGCTCCGCGGCGAGCCGCGTTCCGAAAAAGTCCACCTGGGTCGCAATGCCCTTGTCGATCGCCACCTTGGCGACGTTGGCTGCCGGCTCGATCCCGAGCACGGGCACGCCGAGCGGCAGAAAGTGCTGAAGCAGGTATCCATCGTTGCTCGCGAGCTCGACGACCAAGCTGCCGGCGCCAAGTCCGAGGCGCCCCGCAATCATCTCGCAATAAGCCTTGGCGTGGGCGACCCATGACGTCGAAAACGACGAGAAATACGCGTATTCATTGAAGATGTGCTCGGGCCGGACGTACTCGTTGAGCTGCACGAGGAAGCAATCGCCGCAGACGCCTGCGCGCAGAGGGAAATACGGCTCCATTGCATCGAGTTGATCGGGGAGAAGGAAACTCTCGCAGAGCGGAGACATTCCGAGATCGACGAACGTGTGCTCGACGTGTCCGCCGCATAGGCGGCACGAATGCGCACCGGCACGTGCGGCTTTCTCCTCAGCAGCGACGGCTTGAACATTCATACAAACACCTCCGCCCGGTCCGCGTGCGCGAATGGGCCCTCAAACGAGCAGATGAGCGTGCGGAAGCCCGGTCACCTGCGGCCTCGCGATGAGCGATGGACCGCAAGAACCGTGCCGCGCATTGCAATTCGCGTCGTGACTAGAGAAAGCAAATCGCGAATCCGCCACTCGCTGATCGGCCCCGGAAAATGCGCCGCGACGATGCTGCACCGGCGCTATGCCGTCCATCGCTCGTTGCCGATTAAGT
>CAXMLT010000474.1:0-2857 GCA_964194245.1 uncultured Hyphomicrobium sp. | reverse complement strand
CCCGCCGATCTCCCATTCGGTGGCGCGGGCGAGCAGCCGCGTGTGCTCGCGGATCCATGCAAGGTCCGTTTGCAGGGCGGTGACGAGTTGGGCGAGACCCGTGCCGAAGCCGGAGCCCGGCGCGTGGGGCTCGAAATAGAAATGGATGTAGTTGCGCTCCTGGAGCTGAGGCGGCGGGCTCGCTCCGTCCAGCGGACGGCAGAGGACGGGGAGCAGGCGCTTGCCGAGGCGCAGGGCCTCGTCGACCTCCCATCTGCAGATCTCGGACCGCGCCGAGGCCGGCGAAAGCACGAATACCACCGTGTCGGCGTCGCGGATCAGGCTGCCGAGCCGCTGCTTCCACTCCTCGCCGCCGGAGATGCCGTGGCGGTCGAGGATCGATTCGAAACTGCACAGGTCGAGCGCGGCATCGAGTTGGTCGGCGAACTGCAAGTCGTCGCGCGAATAGGAGATGAAGACCTTTAGCTTCGGCGCCCGCGAAAGGCCGGCGTCTGCCGCACCAGGAGAAATAGCGTCCATGGCCGCGTCCCCCAATCAACCGCCGCGCCGGCGGGCCCCTTGATCGTGAACGGCATGGATTAGGGCACGACGTTGTGAATTGGGCAAGACGCTGCACATGCGAAGCGCACATCTTGCAAGCGCTCAGTGCGCGGCGTAGGCTCAGTTTCAGTGGCGCTTTTTTAATGGTGGGCGCGATGGCGGAGACCATCTCTCGCGATATTTGCAAGGCAGAGGTCGAACGTTTTCTGTTCGGCAAGCACATTACTGCCTGCCCCGTCTGCGGCCGCTTCCGCTCCGCCTGCGATCTCGATGTGCATGCGCTGACCTGCGAGCGTGCATCTTGCTCCGATTCATCGCGCCCGGCGCCGGTCGACGTGCTGATGATCGTCTGCACGAATTGCGGTGCGATCCAGTTCCACGACCGCACCGTCATTGCGCAGTGGCTTGAGTGCCAGAAGCGCGTGAAGGTGCGGTAGGTCGCAGCAGTCATCGAGCTTCCATGACGAGTGAGCCCTTCGCAACCGGCCGCTGCCTTTGCGGCGCCGTGCGAATTACTGCCAAGGTGAAGCCTATCGCCATGGCGCAATGTCACTGCCGCGATTGTCAGCGTGTCTCCGGCACCGGGCATACGTCGAACGCCCTCTTCAATGCGGCGAGCGTCGAGGTGACGGGCGAGACAGCGAGCTATGCGGTCAAGGCCGACAGCGGCAACGCCTTCACTCGGCACTTCTGCCCGACGTGCGGCTCGCGCGTGTTCGCGTTCAACTCGGGGCGCCCGGGCAAGATTATCCTTGCCGCCGGTGCTTTCGATGACAGCCGATGGTTCAGCCCCCAGGTCGTCCTCTACGCGCGCAGTCGCCACGACTGGGACACGGCGGACGATGACGTCCCTCGGTTCGAGGCGATGCCGCCGGCGCGATAGGGGAATGCCGTCTTGGCGCGCCGGCCGCGATCGGTGACGATTAACCGCGCCGTTCGGTTGGATGAGCGGCGAAGTCTCCCGACTTCTGTCAGACACGGTTCATCAGCTTTGCTGTGCTAGGCTCCAACAAAAGCCGCGCCCGGGCCTATAAGGAACAGAAGTTCCGGCTCAGGCATTCCCTGGCGAGCCGCGGCACCTCGCTTGGAGGAGACGTCAATGTTGGTCCCATCAGTGGCAGACCTGCCAGAGTATGCGGGCGTGCTTGAGGCCCTGCTTGCGCAGGCGCAGCTCGAGCGGAAGTGGTTCGACCGCGAGCAGCTCGCGCGCCGCATGGGCATCGTGGCGGCGGCGGGTGTGACCGACCCTGAGGAGTTCAAGCGTTGCGTGTTGTCGGAGGACGGCGCTTAAACCGAGGTTTGATTCGCATTCCGCAAAGAAAAGCCGGCCCTCGTGGCCGGCTTAGTCGTTTGGGGAGGAGCAGTGCTTATGAGCGGCCGGCGGAGACGAGCACGGGTTCGGCGCGGTAGCTGTCGGGGAACATGTTCTTGAGGTTCTCGACCTTGGGGAGGTCGTTGAACACGATGTAGGGGTAGGTCGGGTTCAACGTCAGGAAATCCTGGTGATAGTCCTCGGCCGCGACGAAGCCGCGGTCGGGCTCAATCTTGGTCGCAATCGCCCCCGGGAACGCGCGCGCCGCGTCGAGCTGCGCGATGTAGGCCTTGGCGATCTTCTCCTGCTGGGGGCTCGTGACGAAAATCGCGGAACGGTATTGCGTGCCGGCATCCGGGCCCTGGCGGTTGAGCTGGGTCGGATCGTGCGCAACGGAGAAGTAGATCTGCAGGAGGCGCCCGTAGCTGATCTGGCGCGGGTCGAACGTCACGCGCACGGATTCGGCGTGGCCGGTTGTGCCTGTTCCGACCATTCGATAGTGCGCGGTCTCCTTGTTGCCGCCGTCGTAGCCGGAGACGGCGCTGGTGACGCCCTTGACGTGCTGGAATACGCCCTGCATGCCCCAGAAGCATCCGCCGGCGAGCACGGCGACCTCGGGCTTGGCGCCGGGCGCCGCGGCCTCATCGGCCACGGGCGCCGGAATGGTGCGCGCTTCCTCGGCCGCTATGGACCGCGAGACGGTGTAGCGGCCGCCAGCGAGCAGCGCCACGGCGAGGAGGACGCCGCCGGCAACAAGAAACTGGTTGGTGTTGGTCTTGGGGGCTTGGGTCATCGGTCACTCCAGTTTCAACCGAAGGTGAAGGCATAGGCCTGCACGCCGGGATCGAGGAACTCGATCGCGAACGTGCGGTCGGCGATAGGTCCGCTCTGACGCACGAGCTGATAGAGGCGCTGGTCAGTCACGACGCCCTGGCCTTGCGCGTCGACGTCGGCGCCGTGGCTGCGGCTTCCTCGATCTCTGCTACATCTGTCTCTTATACACAT
>CAXMLT010000473.1:0-1541 GCA_964194245.1 uncultured Hyphomicrobium sp. | reverse complement strand
GTTACTGCCCAGGTTGCTTGAGCAAGTCGCTTGACTCGAAGGTGGTGGGCATGAGTCAAGCTTCCAATGACTCTGTCCCCGAATCAGTCCGATCCGGCAAGCGGCCCCGAGGTTGCCTCGGCGGCGGATGAGATCGCTGGGCTGAGATCGGAGAACACAGGGTTGCGGGAGTTGGTCACGCGATTGCAGACCCATGTCGCCGAGTTGGAGCGCCGCCTGGGCCTCAACAGCAGCAACAGCGGCAAGCCTCCGTCGAGCGATGGGCTGAAGAAGCTGGCTCGGGTCAGGAATTTGCGCGAGCCATCGGGAAAGACCGCCGGCGGCCAGAAAGGGCATCCCGGCAAGACCCTGCTTCAGGTGGAGACGCCGGACACCGTCGTCGATCACTATCCCGAGGTTTGCGCAGGCTGCGGGGCGGCGCTGACGGCAGCCATGGCCATGAGCCACGGCGCCCGGCAGGTGTTCGACCTGCCCGCGCCACAGCCCCTCGTCGTCACCGAGCATCGCGCCCATGTCTGCTCGTGTGCGCGGTGCGGGGCGCCAACGCAGGCTGCGTTCCCGGAAGGGGTCGCGGCGCCGGTCCAGTACGGCGCTCGGATCGGCGCCTTCGTGGTCTATCTCCTGCAGGGTCATTTCCTGCCGGAGGACCGGCTGGCCGAGCTGATGCGCGATCTGTTCGGCGTGAGCCTGGTCCCTGCGACAATCGCGCGGATGAGCCGCAGTTGCGCCGATCGGCTGCACAGCTTCGCCAAAGCGGTGCGCGAGAGCATGAACGGCGCGAAGGTCAAGCACTTGGACGAAACCGGCTTTCGTCTCGGCGGCAAAACCCAATGGCTGCACATTGCCTCGAGCGCCCTTCTGACCTGCTATCGGGTCTGCGCCTCACGCGGCAGCTTATGGGTCGACGTCGTTGGCATCGTGGTGCACGATCACTGGAAGCCCTACTACACGATGAAAGGCGTGCTCCATGCCTTGTGCAACGCCCATCATCTGCGAGAATTGAAGGCCCTGATCGACATCGACCAGGAAGACTGGGCGCGAAAGATGCAAATACTGCTACGCCGCGGCTGCCACGCGACAAATCTCGCACGCCAGCAGGGCCTCCCGCTCAAACCACGCCTCATCGCCCGCATCGAGCGACGCTACGACGCCATTGTGGCGGAGGGCCTCGCCTTCCATCACGCTAAGCCGGCGCTTCGTCGCGTCCAACGCCGCAGCGGCAAGCCGCGACGCATCGGCCATAATCTCCTTTTGCGCCTCCAGCAACGCAGGGACGATGTGTTGCGGTTTCTGCACGATCCCGCTGTGCCCTTCACCAACAATCAAGCTGAACGTGACGCGCGCATGATGAAGCTGCGGCAGAAAATCTCCGGCGGATATCGTTCGCAAGACAGCGCCGAGGATTTCGCCGTCATCCGCTCCGTGATCTCCACTGCCAAAAAGCAGGGCTGGAATATCGTCCATACCCTCATGCAAGCCCCCCAGGAACTCATCCAATCCCTCCGAACCGCCTGAGCCCCTCAAGCAACCTGGGCAGTAAC
>CAXMLT010000472.1:0-2797 GCA_964194245.1 uncultured Hyphomicrobium sp. | reverse complement strand
AGGAAGTGCAGCACCTGGTGCATCACAACCGCGTCGGCAACGCCGTCGGGAAGCGACAGCGCATAGATGTCGCCGTGGCGCACCTGGGCGCGGGTCAGGTGTGCGCGCGCGAGCTTGCTGCGGGCGTACGCAAGCATCGCCTGGTTGAGGTCGAAGCCGAGACCGCGCTCGAAGCGGTCGGCAAGGAACTCGAGCGTGCGTCCGGTTCCGGTGCCGAGGTCGACGAGAAGCTTGAATGGGCCCGGCCCCAGCGCCTGCCCCATCGCCTCCTCGACCTCGCTTTCCGCCACGTGCAGCGCGCGGATGCGATCCCAATCGGCGGCGTGGTTGCGGAAGTAACTTTGGGTAGCGGCTTCGCGCTCGCGCTTCAGAGCCTCGGAGCGTTCGCGGTCGCGCTCGACCACCGGATCGGTCTCGTCGACGAGGTCGAGAAGGTCCAGCGCGAGCCGGCCGCCGTGCGTGCGGTCGGAGACGTGGAAATAGGCCCAGCTCCCCTCCCGGAAGCGCTCGATCAGGCCGGCTTCAGCTAAAAGCTTCAGGTGCCGGCTGATGCGCGGCTGGCTCTGCCCGAGCACCTGCGTCAGGTCCTTGACGTTGAGCTCGCCTGCGGCCAGCAACAGGAGAATGCGCAGGCGCGTCGGCTCGGCCGCGGCCTTGAGCGCGGCGACGATCTCGTCGCTGTCGAATGATCCTGCCAAAGCGGCCTCCTACGGCCGGATCATATAAAGATATGTTTATGTGTCAAGTCGTGCTTTGGAGACGGTCGGTGTCAAGTGGACGGTTTTTGGGTCACCATTCCGGCACGCCAATTAACCTGCAGGTAAGCGCTGCCGTTTACCTTGCGGGAGCACGTCTCGGTCAGCCGCAGCGGCAATTCGGAGGGGACCGGCGGCTCGACCCGGTCGAAAATGGCGACGCGCATTTGAGGAGGTCCGTGCGTGATTACCTGTCCGTTCCGCTATGGCGTTGCTCATCCTCACGATTCCGGCCGTGTTCGCGGCCGTGCTCGCCTCCCTTATGCTCATCTTGGAGGCGCTCGTCATTCCGGGGCCGCGCGCCATCCTCGCCCAGCATCCGGTGCTTGGGCTCGAGATCCTCACCGGGATCGCGTTCTGGGCCTATCTCCTGGGACTGCCACTGAAACGTCTGGTCGACCGCCTAGCCGCGACCCGCACCATCCTGATCGATGAGACGACCGTAACCGTCACTGAAAGCGGGCATTTCCGCGAGCAGACCTGGTCGGCGCCGCGGTCCGATTTCGCCGGCATCGCGCATCACGTGCGCGCCTCGGTTTCGGGAACGCGGCACGAGCTCATCCTCGTGCATCCGGAGCGCGAAAAATCGCTGCTCCTGAGCCTTGCCCCCCGCATGTCACAAGGCGACGTCGACCGAGTGACAGCGCTGCTCGCGTGCGGCGAAATTCCGCCGAGCGCGCTTTATCGCTGGCCGGCACGGCTGCCGCGCTTCGTACTGCCGACATGGAGGAATCCCGCCCATGCATGACGGCATCCACGTTCCAAAAAACGACGTTATCCTCGCTCACCCTTTGACTGAGATGCCTTTCACATGGATTATTGAGTTGAAGGGACAACAGCGGCCCGGAGGAGGCCAGCAGACGCTCGTCTGCCTGTCGTTCCCTGGAGGGAGCAGAAACGAATGACGACCATCTCGACGCGAGCCGTCCCGCGCCGGTTGCCCTCGGCGTTTGCGCGCATCCTTGCGCTGTCCGGCTTCGCGCTGATCGCGCTGTCGGCATCCGCCAGCGCCCAACAAGCGCCGGCGGCCCCCGCTGCCAATCCCGCCGCTTCTCCTCCCGTCGCGCGCTCGCCGCTCGCCCCTGTCGCTCCGAGCGCAGCCACGCCCGCCGCCGCGCCGGTTGCGCCAGCTGCTCCCACCCGCGACGCGACCTCATCCATCGAGCGCAACGCCGCGCAGGCAGCCAATCCTCCTGCTGCCGCCAAGATCGACTCCCCGCCCGCCCGCAAAGAGTCGCCCGCCGGCTATATGAAGCGTGTGGGCAACGATCTCTTGCTTGCTTCGCGCGCGGGCTCGGTCTCGCAGATCGCCATGGTGCTCAGCGCCAATGCCGACGTTGCCTCCATCGGCCTCAACGCGCTCGGCGACTACGCGCGCAGCCTGCCCAAGACCGACCGCCCCATGTACTACAGCGGCATGGTCAACTTCATCGCGCGCTACGCCGCCAAGGAGGCGCCGAAGTATCCGATCGCGCGCTTCATCGTCACCGCGCAATCGCAGGACGACGCGCGCGGCACCTACGTCGATAGCCACATCACGCTCGCGAGCGGCGATGCCTATGACGTGCGTTGGCTCGTCGTGAAGCGCGAGGGGGTCTACAAAGTGCGCGACGCGCAGGTGATCGGGTTCTGGATGACGTCGTTCCTCGACAACCTGTTCCAGAACTACATCAGCGAGAACGGCGGCAACCCGAAGTCGCTCGTCGTCGCGCTCAATCACTGAGCGGACCCCAAACGCCAGTTCCCTAGCTTTGGTGCGCATATCTCGCGCGCGCGTCGACCGCGCGGCTATTCCGCCGGCTGCGCCGCAGCCCCACTCTGCGTGTTGCTGTGCGTTTCGGGACCTGAGAACAGGTTCGAGAGCTTGTCGAGGTAGATGTAGATGATCGGCGTCGTGAACAGCGTCATCGCCTGGCTAAGCAAGAGACCGCCGACCATCGCGTAGCCGAGCGGCTGCCGGATCTCCGCTCCCATGCCCGTGCCGAGCATCAGCGGCACGGCGCCGAGCAGCGCAGCCATGGTCGTCATCATGATCGGCCGGA
>CAXMLT010000471.1:0-6518 GCA_964194245.1 uncultured Hyphomicrobium sp. | reverse complement strand
GATGTGTATAAGAGACAGCTCTAACGGCTTGCCCATTGGGGGTACTCCTGGCCCGCACTACCTGAGCGCGGCTCTACCAGGACAACTGCGCGCGCCTGGGTTAGTTCCCCATTTCTTGGCAAGGCCCAGCCGTCGGCCCCTGATCAGGCGTCGGTGGTGCGACAACGCGCGGGCGGCTCAAGGAGTAATGTTCGCTGTCGTAGAGCGCGCGGATCTCCGCGATTTGAATACGGTCACCGTCCACCTCCATTACAGTCCCCGGCTGGATGGATTGGGGGAGTTCCTCGATGACGAAGCGGATCGCCTCCGCGCTGCACCCAAAGCGCCGATACGTCACCGCTCGCCTGCGAGCGACGCGCCCATCGTTCGAATAAATCTCTGCCGGTGCGTCGTATGCGAATTTTTCCATCGATCCCTATAGCACGGCTGGCTGCGCCTCGTGATCTTCGGCGCCGAAATAGCGGTCAGACGGCGTCGCGCGGCCGGTACGTCATGACGCGCACGCGCTCGGGCGCACTGGCGCGGAGCACGTGGAATTCGCAGTACGGATGGCCGACCTGCTTGCGCTTGCCGCAGAAATGGAAGTCGGCGACCTGCGGGTCGCCAATAGGCCAGCGGCAGTCGTCAGGGAGCAGCGTGGTCATCGTCTTGCGCTGAGCGATCGGAATGATCGGATCATCCTGTGGCGTGGGCCCTGGCGCGTTCTTGATTGGGTACAAAGCGCTCATGATCTCCGCCTTTTCTGCCCGTCTTGTTGGGGCCTACTGCCGACGTCGCGACAACGATAGTCAGCATATCAAGCATTCGAGGGGCCACGAGCGATGCTGCTCGCTGTCATCTTGCCTTCTTGGACGATATTGTCTTCTTGGCCGCTGAGTTGCCTGCCTCCGCCTCTTTCGCTAGCCGGGCTGCCCGGAGCCGTGCGGTCTTCGCGAGAATGGCAGCCCTGTTCGACTCACGCTCGCGCATCGCCTGCGTGGCATCCCGTGCGCGGCGCTCTTTCATTGCAGCAGCCGAGCTTGGCTGCTCCGTCGCTCTTGAGGCTATCGGCATCGGCACATCTCCACGGTCATGAAGGTGATCAGGAAATTCCTGTCTCTGTTCCTCTCGGAAGAATTCGCGTTCGACGAAAAAACCCGCGACTGAGTTCCAGTCGCGGGGCTCCGGCCATAAGCTTTGCCAGTACATCCGTGGTCAAAGCGATATGACTATTCCTTGGTTAGGCGGTTAGACCGCCTGCAGGTTTTCAGCTGCAGACTTGCCGGTTTTGCCATCGGCGACGACGTCGAAAGACACTTTTTGCCCCTCGGTCAGAGTGTCCGTGCCGGCGCGTTCCACCGCGCTGATATGAACAAAGACGTCTTTGTCAGCATTTTCAGGCTGAATGAAGCCGAAGCCTTTTTGGCTGTTGAACCACTTCACGGTTCCCGTAACCATGCGATTTATTCCTATAAAAGATTTACGTTTCGGCCGCGCCGATGGCGTGGCCCGCTAACTCGAGATTTGTTGGAAGGTCATCAGTCACGCGCGCTGTCCGCGCGGCCAGGCCAAGTCGTTCGGCCGAAAACTCGATCACACGTATGTGGTCATCATTAGTTGATTGCACAAGGCAAGGTGCTGCAATTTCTAAGGGCGCGACGAGAAATTTGGGAGAACAGTCGGTCAGGAGCAGTTCAAGTCCAAGATCGAATGGCGCTAGAAGATCCACTGCGACGGCCACGAGCGGACGCTGGTGGAGTTCAACGATCGGTCCGGATGCGCCCGGAATGCCCGGGCGCGCCCGACAGCAGTTCGGAGATCCAAGCGGTGGAGGGGTACTGCTGCAGGAGCGTGAGAACAGCGATCGCTAGCGGCACCCCCATGAACGCTCCTGGAATTCCCCACAACAGCGCGGCGAAAAAGACCGCGAAGACGACGAGAAACGGGGAGATCGAAAGGGCGCTCCCTGACAAGCGCGGCTCGAGATAGCTGCCGATCAAGAACTGGATAAGGCTGACGCCGGCAAAGATGAGGATAGCTGCCTCCCAGGATTGAAACTGGACGATGGCGAAAAGCGCCGGCAGGACCGTCGCCACAAATGGCCCTATGAACGGGATGAAGTTCAGGACGAACGCCAGGACGCCCCAGGCTGCCGCTAGCTCGATCCCAAGGGCCCAACACAACAGCGCCACCATCAGCCCGGTAGCAGCGCTTGCGATAGTCCTGATGACCATGTAGCGGCGGAATTTCTCGGCAACGAGCTTGCTTGCACGCAAGATGCGTGAAGCGAATTCCTCCGGGCATGCCGTTTGAAGCTTGGCCTTGAAGTCTCTCACTTCGAGGAGCGCGAGCATCATGAAGACGAGAACCAACAGTGCAAATGCGACAAGCGTCCGGACGGTCGACGCAAGCCCTTGAGCTGGCCGAACGAGCCAAGCAACATCGAACCTATCGAGAAAGATGCCGACGACGAATATGCCATGGCTTTCGAGCCATTGCGTCAGCTGCACGTAGAACGCCTGCACCTGCGCGGCGTTTACAATCATCCAACGGCCAACCTGTCCGATGCCCCAGACACTCAGCGCCAGCAGTGCGCTGAGAACGAACACCGTCAACAGGAGCGTGATGGCCAGAGCGATAAGTTGGGGCAATCGCTCCTCGAGCCACTTCTGCACGGGCCAGACCACCGCGACCGCAAACAGCGACACTGCCGCGGGCGCAAACACAGATCGGGCAAAATAGAGTGCGGCGATGGCAAGAACGGATGCGCATATGATCAGCGCGTTGCGGCCGCTCCCTGACACGATCGTCACCTCGTCGCAGAACCACGCAGCCTGACCTTGCGCATCCTTCAGGACGTCAACGTTGCCCCAGACTGCGGTGCTTATCTACCGGCACGTCGCTCGGCCGGTCGATTGTCCTCAGCCAAATCGACGGGACCATTTTGGCCCGCACGATCTCCAGGAACGTCAATGCGTTGGGGCGCCAGCAGCCTGAGGCATCCGTCGCCTCCGACCTCCAGGGTGTGAATGTAGAAATATGTGTCGAGATCGTTCGTCGCCTCCATGATCGGAGACGGCGCCGACACGATGACGAGACCGCCGCATTCGCCGATCCAGTCGATATGCCTATGCCCGTGCATGAGGACACATCGCTTCGCCATCGGCTGCAAGCGGCGCAGGAACCAGTTGCCGTTGACGAGGGTCGTTCCGACGCGCTCCGACAGAACCTTTGCCGCGCGAGGATACTCGACCGGATGGTGGTGGAGCCCGATGAGCCAGCAGGCCCGCGGGTGCTGCGCGAAGACCATGTCGATCGCGCTCGCCTGCGTCGCCGAAATCACCCCGAGCGCATTGGTGAAGGAGAAGTGGGAGTCCGAGTTCGAGTCCAAGAGGATGATACCCAGACCATCGTCGCGATCGGGCGGTAGAACCATTGGGAAGACGTCGTTCCACCGATCCGATGCCGCCGTCGAGAAAACCGGGCGGCCGGTCTCTGCGAATCTCGTCAAGTCGGCGGTGTGTGGCCTTAGCGCGTCGGTCAGCGTCTCGCCGATCCGGCCGCGCGAGCGGTCCACCACACGCACGCGCGCCCCTTGCACGGAGTTGATCGCGGACAAGGTGCGGATCTTGCGCAGCCGGCTGTTCGGACCGAGGGAGAGGTCGAGCCGCGCCGGATTGGCGCGATCGACGATGTTGACGTCGTGATTGCCGGGAAGCATGAGCACGCACGCGGCGATGCTGGGATGCGCTGCCAGGGCATCGAGGAACTCGGCCCACTCGGTGGAGCGGCCTGCGTCCGTCGCGTCCCCGGAGATCAGAACCGCGTCGAGCGGGGCCGATGCGTTGAGTTCTTCGAGCTGCGCCAGAACCCGACGCAGCCGGGCATCGCCGCGCGGACCCGACCTGCCACTCTCGATACGGAAGCCGTAGCGTTCCCCGACGACGTGGACATCCGACAGATGTGCGACGCGCCAGGTACGCGCTCCGGACGTGTGCGGGTGAAATCGCTGGAGATCCCGCGGCGGCGCCATCGTCGCGTCCGCAAGCCCCCACACGAGCGCGGCCACCGCAAGGTACCCGCTGACGACGACAACGGTATTGGAGAGGGCAACCCAGGCCAGTTGCCCTGGCGCGAGCAGATCGCCCACGCCGCCGATCCAGCGGGATGACGGCCAAGTGGCCATCAACACCAAAAAGGCCGCTCCGCTGATGAGAAGACCCGACACCGCCGCCGCACCCGAACGAAAGCGCTCGCGCCGGCGCGCGTCGGCTCCTTCCGGCAGTAGCCGTTCCGCGAGGTGACGGATTGCTTCACGGCACATCGTGTAGCCGGGCTCGATTGCGAGCGCGTTCAGCGACCAGAAGCTGCTCTCTGCGAGACGGAATAACCTCCTGCCGAACAGCCAGCCGACGGCGGCGACGGTGGTCAAGATTGCAAGGGGCACTATCCCGAGAAGCGGCGAGGCTATCTTGGCGCCGAGCTTGGCGATCCACGCCGAGGCAATCAGAGGTGCGAGTCCGATGATCACGGCTGGCACGATAAACAGGATGAGCCACGCGACGATCAGCTTGGCCAGGCTTATCTCGCCGAGCAGGCTGCCGGCCATCGACAGAAGCGAGTTGGTCTTGGTGCTGGACGCATCGTCTTCGATGTCGCCGTGTCGAGGATCAACGATCGGCTTCACGCGCCCGCTCCTCGAGAAGTGTATAGCATAGTGAACCGCACGACAGCATGCCCTGTGCCAATTGCAGACGATTGAGGGCCTCTGCGAGCTCCCGCAGCGGTCTGCCGGCATATGATGCTAGCTCACAACCGGCGCCGCTGCATCGAGCGTCTATGTTGCCCTTGAGAATCCAACATTGTCACCGATGACCGTGGTGGGCCCGATGGGAAGCGGTTCTGGATTAGGGATGTCTAGCTTCTGGAACTCGATTTTGTCCCTCCAAACCTTCCTCAAGAAATCTTCGAAGACTTGGATCGTCAGCTGCTCGCCGGGGCAGCGCCGATATCCAAACCCGAAGGGCGCGAAGCCGGCATAATCGCAAACCGGTAGCGGCATGCCATCGACGATGCCATAGACGGTCCCGAAGCCGCTATTGTGTATCGTGGCCCTCCGACCGTCGGTAACGTCGAATTTTGTCCTGTCGAAGGGGCATTTAGCAAAGCCAATCTGCTCGCACTTAGCCTCGTCGATCTGATGGCTCGTTGGCGCGCTGTTGTAGCGGTCAGGGTCGAACTTTCCGGGATCTTTCCAATGCACGGGATCGAAGCTCGTCGCCCAGTGTGGGGTCACCACATACCCGTGTCTCTGATAGGGCGGCGTTCTCACCTCCGTCATTGCGGAGATGCTGCCTCCGTTGGGGTTGATCGTGCGGAATAATTCCATCGTGAAGCGTTCTAGCGGTGTGAAGGCATTACTCCCTGCGTCGTCGGGATCTGCTTCCATCGTCTTTTTGAAACAGGCTCGGGCGTCAGGGTCGCCAGTGTCTTTAGCGAGTTTGAGCATGATGTTGTAAAGCGTATTACCCCACTGGCTAAGTGCGACGAAGTTGTGGAAGACCTCGAAGACGACGTCCTTGTGCGCGAAATATTCTCCATCGCCTGCGTTCTTGATCCAGTAGTAGGCGAAGGTCTTTTCCGGACTTGGGGTCGTACCATTCGTGAGATCAGTGAGTTTCTTGTCGATCCAAGTCTTCAAAGCGGAAAGGTGCTTGCGCACAACCATATAGTTTTCATAGACGATCCTCTGCGTCGGATCGCGATAGGCGAGGACGGTATTAAAGCTTTCCCCTATCTCGCGAACGCTCGCCGGGACGGAGTCGCCTTTGACGCCTAAGTGCAGATCCCAGTAAAGGTCGAAATAACTTTCCAGGTAGAGCCGCATCAGCGGCTTGTTTGAGTTGCTGGCGTCGAGCAGCTTGTCAAAGAACTGCACGACCTTCTCACCGTACATGGGGTGGTACAGGTCAGGTGTTAGAGCGGCCATGTAGATGCGCTTGCGCCGGTTGTCTGGCCCGCGCTTCTCCAACCCTTGGAGGAAGACGGTGACACCGTCTTCAGGAGCTGGCTTCCAACTTTCGCTCAGCAATCCCCAAAGATCATAAGGAAGCGCCTCCTGTTTTGTGAACTCGACGCCGATCATAGGGAGGGGCAGTCGCTCACCCTCGTAGGTGCTTACGAGGAAATGAGGGACGATCACGTTCTCGACGTAGGCAGGGTCAAATTCTGAGAGGAACTGCTTGCGCAGTCGAGCGACAGTTGACTGAAGGTCGCTAGGCGCCAATGGCTGACCCGCAGCGGGAGGGGACTGGGAAGCAGCAGGTAGGGTTGCCAATCCGGCCACCGCAGTGGCGCTGCCAACTAAGAACGTTCTGCGCTCCATTGGGACACCTCGCAGTGGGAGTAGCCTTGAGATGCGCCTCCGCATCCGCTGCTGCGAACGATGTCGCCGCAGGGCGACGCATCATAGGCGCCCCCGACCTCTACGGCTATCATTCGCGGGGCCGAAGCGCGCGCTATGCGAGACCTGTTAAACC
>CAXMLT010000470.1:0-9618 GCA_964194245.1 uncultured Hyphomicrobium sp. | reverse complement strand
GGGGTGGGATTCGAACCCACGAGACGGTTTCCCGCCCACACGCTTTCCAAGCGTGCGCCTTCAGCCACTCGGCCACCCCTCCGCGAGGCGCTAAATCCTACGCGAAAGCGGCGCACTATAGCGGCCGTTCCGCCCGGCGCAATAAGGGCCGCGCGGCAGCCAGGGCCATTTCCGCGTGCTCTAGACACCACCCCCTCGGAGGCCTTGAAAGCGCTATGCGACATCGCAGGCCTAGAGGTTGCTGATGCAGCAACGAGACACATATTTAAGAAAGCCTGTGCTATTTTGGGACAGTGGTCTAAACGTTGAAAACGACCCGGCGGCCCTTTGCGGGTGGCTCAGGAGCGTGAATTTGTGCGCCATGTGTGGGCTTGGCGCGCTGGTCAAGCGAGGCTCGGAAGCGCCATAGTTCGTTTTGAGTCCAAGCGCTTATCCGCATTGGGAGGTGTCAGGTGAGCTGGTTCAGGGGAATGGTCGCCGTCGCGGCTGCAAGCGTCGCCGCGGTGCTGTTGATCGGCGTTCCGGCCGTTGCCGGCAGCCCGTTCTCGTCGCTCGTGGGCGCATGGAGCGGGAGCGGGACCGCGCATCTGGAGGGCGGCAAGAGCGAGCGGCTGTCGTGCAAAGGCTACTACTCGGGCGCGGGCGTCAACCAGCTCAAGCTCAACATCATCTGCGCCAATCCCTCGACCAAGATCGAGCTGCGCTCCGTGCTCACCTACGCCGGCGGGCACGTGTCCGGCACCTGGGAGGAGCGGAACTACAATCAGACCGGAACGATCTCCGGCACAGCGTCCGACGAGAAGCTCGTGCTCACGATCACCGGCAATGGCCTGAGTGGCTTCCTGTCGGTCTCGATCGGGGGATCGAACCAGTCGGTCTCACTCTCCACCAAGGGGTCGACCCTGAAGGGTGTGAACATCACCTTCGCTCGCACCGGCTGACGGGCACAACAGCCCCAACCGGCGCTGGCTTGACTTGAACGTATTCCGTGCGTCAACGCATCGATGCAGGATTCCGCGCGGAGCCTGCGCAATTTGGTCGGAGACTTTCATGAGCACGCATCGCACCCTCGTCGGTCTGCTCGCCGCAGCCGTGCTTTCCGCGACCATCGGAACGGCCGACGCCGGCAACCAGACCGGGCCCATCCAGGGCTACGTCGTCGCCTACAGCCACGACGGCAACGGCTCGATCAAGGCGCCATGGCGCGACACTGCGAGAGGCCGTCAGGTGCGCCTGCCGCACGGCACCTGGGTCTACTGCCGCACGAGCTGCTCGGAGACGCTGCGCGTCCAGACGATCGACATCTGGGCCAACGTCAACAGCGGCTCGCTCATCGGCGCCGGCACCATCCAGAACGAGTGCGGCGTGCTCGGCTGCCTGCACTGGGAGTGGAGCTTCTAGGCTCTTCTCTAATCCCCGTCGACTTCGCCGGTGATGAACGGATTTGAGTGCCGCTCACGGCCGAAGGTGCTTGCCGGCCCGTGCCCGCAGATGAAGGCGAAGTCGTCGCCGAGCGGCAGCAGCTTGGTCTTGATCGCATTCATGAGCGAGGCGTGATTGCCGCCCGGCAAGTCGGTACGCCCGACCGAGCCCTGGAACAGCACATCGCCAACGAGCGCGAACTTCTGCTTGCGGTTGACGAGTGCGACCGATCCGGGCGAGTGACCGGGACAATGAAACACCTCGAACGTATGCCCCGCGATCGCCACCGTGTCGCCTTCGGCGAGCCAGCGGTCGGGCGTCACCGGGCGCGCCTCCATGCCGTAGGCCCGCCCCTGCTCCTTTAGCGCATCGAGCAGCGGACGCTCATCCGCGTGCGGCCCCTCGATCGGCACACCGAGCCGCTCACGCAGTTCGGCTGCTCCGCCTGCGTGATCGATGTGGCCATGCGTAAGCAGGATCTTCTCTGGCTTCATGCCGACCTCGGCGATGGCGCGCTCGATGAGGTCGAGATCGCCGCCCGGATCGACGACTGCGCCCTGCATGGTGGATGCGTCCCAAACGAGCGTGCAGTTCTGCTGGAAGGGGGTGACCGGAACGATCGCGGCGTTGAGCGCCGGCTCGGCCGGTGCTGGCGCGGCGTTCGGTGCGGTTGCGTGCGAGGTTTCGGACATGCGCGGGTGCCTTCTGTTGCCGCTTACCCCTGACCCTCCTTAGCGGAGTTGGCGCGGGAGGACCAGACCGGCATAATCCGCAAGATAAGCGAATCGTTGCGGCAGAGCCGGCCATGATCGTGCGGATATCCAAGATTGCGCTCGTGCTGGCGATCGGCCTGTTCGGGCTGCTCGTCGGCGCCGACAACGTCGTCGATTATGGGACCAACTACGCGTTCGTCACGCACGTGATGGACATGGACTCGGTCTTCCCCGATTCGACGCTGACCTGGCGCGCGGTCACGAGCCCGGTCCTGCACGAGATCGCCTATGCCGGCATCATCGCCGCGGAGCTCTTATCGGGGGCGCTGTGCGTCGGCGGCGCGGCGCGGCTGTGGAAGCTGCGCGCCGAGATGGCGGTCGACTTCAATGCGGGCAAGGATCTCGCGGTCGCCGGGCTGGTGCTCGGTCTGCTGCTGTGGTTCGGCGGGTTCCTGATTGGTGGCGGCGAATGGTTCCAGATGTGGCAATCCAAAACCTGGAACGGACAGGAGGCGGCGTTCCGCTTCGTTGCCTGCATCGGGCTGGTGCTGATCTTCCTCAATCAGCCGGACGGCGAGCTCACCTGATTCGGCGGTGGCCGGAGCGGTCCGGAACCGGCGTGGGTGCGGCCCGTTAACGCCTCCGCGCTCGTGCGCGGGGTAAGCCATGTTTTCGCCTTGGCTTTGGAGGACGGATCGGTCGCGCTCGCATCGTCGAACGGGGATAGACCGCGCATGCGCCTGCTGATCGCCGGCTGGCAAGGACAGATCGCACGGGGGCTCGTCGAAGCCGCCCCCGCCTGCCCCGACGTGCGGGCGTGCGCCGTCGGGCGCGCCGCACTCGACATCTGCGAGGCGCGATCAATCGAACGAGCGCTCTCGCAAATCGAGCCGAGCGTCGTCATCAATTCCGCAGCCTACACCGCGGTCGACAAGGCGGAGACGGACGCGGAGCGCGCCTTCGCGCTCAACCGGGACGGCGCGCGCATGCTCGCCGAGGCCGCCGCAAAGCGCGGCATCCCCATCATCCATATGTCGACCGACTACGTGTTCGACGGGAGCAAGGCCGACCCGTACGTCGAGGACGACGCGCCGGCGCCCGCGACCGTGTTCGGCCGCTCCAAGCTCGAGGGCGAGGCGGTGGTGCGCGCCGCCAACCCCCGGCACGTGATCCTGCGCACGGCCTGGATCTACAGCCCCTCGGGGCGCAACTTCGTGAAGTCGATGCTGGAGCAGGCGGCGGGCCGCGACCGTGTCCGCGTCGTGGACGACCAGCGCGGCAGCCCGACCTATGCGCCGCACCTTGTCGCCGCGATCCTCGACGTCGCGCGGCAATTATCGGGACGCAAGGGTGCGGATGGGCCGTGGGGCATCTATAACGCAGCCGGGAGCGGCACCACGACGTGGCGCAGCTTCGCCGAGGAGGTGTTCCGCCACTCGGCTGCGCTCGGCGGACCGGTCGCCGAGGTCGAGCCGATCGCAAGTGCCGACTATCCGACGCCGGCGCCGCGTCCCGCCAACTCGCAGCTCGATTGTTCCAAGCTCGAGCGTACGTTCGGACTCCGCCTGCCGCCCTGGCAGGAGGGTGTCGCCGAATGCGTCGAGCGGCTCGTGCGCGGCTAAGCTGCCGGGTCGGACTTTCCCGCGGACCCGATTTCCGTATATGTGTTCCACTATACTTCAAGTGGATACGCGGGCGTTATGACCGGCAAGATATTCGTCAACTATCGCCGCGACGACGTTGCGGGAGACGCCCGCGGCATTCATGAAGGGCTCGCCGAACGGTACGGCCGGTCCAACGTCTTCTTGGACGTCGACAACCTGCTTGCTGGCCAGCGCTTCGACAAGGAGCTCGAGAAGGCCCTCAAGACGTGCGACATGCTCATCGCGGTCATTGGGCCCCGCTGGATGGACCTGCTCGCAGCCAAAGCCCAAAGCGGCGATCGCGACTACGTGCGCGAGGAAATCGCTGCTGCACTGCAGCGTGGGATCGTCGTGATTCCGGTCCGCGTGGGACAGGAGGGCCGAATGGCCCCGCTGCCGAGCCGCGAGTCGCTGCCGCCCGATATCCGCGACCTTGTCTTGCATCAACGTCACGACGTCGGGCATGAGCGGTTCCGCCGCGACATCGCCGATCTCATCGCGGCGATCGACAAACTGAGAGGCATGCAGCGCCCGAACATGCCAAGGCGCGTAGCCCTGGCGACTGCGGCCGTAGCGATACTCGCGGGAGCCGCTGTCGCTATCTTCGCGACGGTTGGGTTCAATCGGCTCCCTGTGGTTGCGCGGCCGGACGCGGACCGAGGTGGATCGCCGCCCCAACCGCCCGCGCAAGCAGCGCCGTCGCCCCAAGCGGCGTGCGACAGCGTGTGGGTGAGCGGCGGCCACGATCGTTGCATCGTTCCGGGCTCCGGGCAAACGTTCAAGGACTGTCCCGAGTGCCCAGAAATGCTGGTGGTCCCCGCGGGAAGTTTCGTCATGGGCTCGCCGTTGAGCGAGAGAGGACGCGAGCACGAAGCCTGGCAAATAGGGACGGAGAGCCCCCTTCACGAGGTGAGGGTCGCTCACCCCTTCGCCGTAGGCAAGTTCGCCGTCACGCGCGGTGAGTTCGAGGCGTTTGTCCGAGCCACCGGGCATAACCCGGGCGACAAGTGCTGGATCTTGGATGCCAAGAAAAACGAGGAGCTCGCGGGACACTCATTTCGCGATCCCGGCTTCGCGCAAGCGGACAATCATACCGCTGTCTGCGTAAGCTGGGCCGACGCCCAAGCCTATGCAGAGTGGCTCAATCAAAAGATCGGAAAGAAGGAGGCTTATCGGGTTCTTACCGAGGCCGAGCGTGAATACGTCGCGCGTGCGGGCACGAGCACCCCTTTCTGGTGGGGCTCATCCATCTCGACGATGCAGGCGAACTACAACGGTTACGTAAGTTATGCGGGCGAGGCGCAAGGCGAATGGCGCCTCAAGACGGTGCCCGTCAATAGCTTTGAGCCCAATCCTTGGGGCCTCTATCAAGTACACGGCAATGTGCTCGAAATGGTCGAGGACTGTTGGCACACCACCTACCAAGGCGCTCCAGCGGACGCCTCCGCCTGGACGGCCGTCAACTGCACCAGCCACGTGCTTCGCGGCGGCTCTTGGGGCAGCGCTCCATGGGACCTTCGCGCTGCGGCCGTCGGCATTGGCGACTCGACGGGCCGGGGCAATCTCATCCGCTTTCGCGTTGCGCGCTCGCTAAATCCGTAGCGGAGACGGCGAGGCATGTGACAGTTTTGGCCACGCCAGCGATTGACACGCGCTAGAAGCCGCTGCCCGTGCTCACCTCTTCGACCTCGATGCACTCCCTGGCATCAGCCGGAGAAGCCCACCAGGCTGCGCCGACGGCGGATCGTCGTGCGCCGCGCAATCGTCGAGACATGGCTGTCTCCGCAATAGCTGGAGGGGGGCAACCGTAGCGCGCGCGCAACGGTTTGCATACTTACGGATCGCCAAAGTTCTCGCTCTGCAACGCGCGATCAGAATTTTTTTCGAATTGCAAATCGCGATGACAGGCGCGACGGCACTTATGCCAGGATGCCCCGTCCGATTCGAGCAACCAGCAGTGTGCCAGATGCGCCGATTGATCGTTGCCACCGCCCTCCTCCTTTCCATTGTATTTCACGCGGGCCATCCGGCCCAAGCAGCCGATCCGGCGAGCCCAGACGATACGGCGCGCTTCCTGGCCGGCATGCCGGTCGGGGCCAATTCCGCGCTCTTGTCGCTGGTGGCTGATTCTAGCTGGCAGCAGCACGCCAAGCTCTTCGACGAGACCTGGAAGGGTCTCGACGAGCGCCAGCTCTCCAACATCCGCGTCTGGACGGCGAAGAACATCACCGACCCGCGGCCGTTGCTGTTCTACTTCTTCAGCGGCCCGGACTTCCTCTATGCCAACGCGTTCTTTCCCGCCGCCAACACCTACGTGCTGGCCGGACTCGAGCCGGTCGGCCGCATCCCCGACGTGGCGAGCCTGCCGCCGAAGTCGGTGCCCGGCACGCTGCGCCACCTCGAGTCCTCGCTCAGCAACATCCTGAAGCTCAGCTACTTCATCACCCTCGACATGGATTCAAAGCTGCGCCAGACGCAGCTCAACGGCACCCTGCCGGTGCTCTACGTATTCCTCGCGCGCTCGGGGAAAACCGTTCGCGACGTGAGCTACGTCAACTTGAAGGATGACGGAACGATCGAGACCGTGAGCGGCAGCGACGCCAAGGGCAACGAGAAGGGCGTCAAGATCACGTTCGCTGGCGCCGACGGCCGTGAGCAGACGCTCTACTATTTCAGCACCAACCTCTCCAACAAGGGCGTGCGCTCAAGCTCGTTCCTGAAGTTCTGCAGCGGGCTCGGGAATGGCGACGCCTTCATCAAGAGCGCGTCCTATCTCCTGCATGGCGACGAGTTTGCGGACACGCGCAATTTCCTTCTCGACCATAGCGCTGCGATCCTGCAGGACGACACGGGCGTTCCAGTGAGCCATTTCAAGGCGGAGCAGTGGCAGTTGCAGCCGTTCGGCACCTACACCAGCCCGATCGGGATGTTCCGCGGCAACTACCAGTCGAAGCTGCGCGCGCTCTACCAGACCGCCAAGCCGACCCCGATCAACTTCGGCGTCGGCTACAAGTGGAAACTGAACCAGTCGAACCTGCTGCTCGCGGTGAAGAAGGAATCGAAGGCCGCCGCCGGCGAGTGAGCGCGGCCGGGACCCACCACCGCTCGGCTAGATCGGCAGTACCATCGGCTTGTCGCTGGGGAAGCGGGCAAGCGTGTCCAGGCTCACGTTCAGATGCTGGGCGACCATGGCGCGCGGGGTGTGCGTCAGCCACTCGGTGAGCGAGACGTCCTCGACCTGGCCGCTGCGGAACACCTCCAGATAGACCAGATCTGTCGACCCCGTGTTGCGGATGTAATGGCCGTAGGCGCGCTTGATGTAGCCGATGTCGCCGGGATTGAAGTTCTGGGTGACGACGTTGGGCCCGGTATTGAAGACCGTGAGCTCGCCCTGGCCGGCAATGATGTAGGTCCATTCGTCCGCATTCGGGTGCCAGTGCATCTCCCGCATTCCACCGGGGTGCAGCGTGACGTGCGCGGCCGCGACGTTCTTGGCGACCTCGAAGTTGGTCGAATCGGCGATGCGAACCTCCCCGCCGCGCGTCTTGCGGACGGGCGGGAGGTCGGCGAGCCGGAAGGCGGATGAGAGCTGGGGTGAGCCGAGCGAGCCTTGCGCCTCGAGCCGGGAGGCCTCGATCGGACCCGGCATCTCGCCCTGGAAGATGTAGAGGTCGTGCAGCGGGATCTTGCTGAAGGTATCGGCCG
Source organism: uncultured Hyphomicrobium sp. (assembly GCA_964194245.1). GTDB lineage: Bacteria > Pseudomonadota > Alphaproteobacteria > Rhizobiales > Hyphomicrobiaceae > Hyphomicrobium_A. The sequence continues at coordinate 2,135 of CAXMLT010000470.1, read as the reverse complement.
GCACACCGAAATTCATGGCGAGCGCCTCGGGCTGCGTGTGCGCCATCCAATCGGTGAGCAGCAGCGTGTTGAACTCGGACGCCTTGCCGTCGTCGAAGCAGATGATGAACTCGCACCCGTCCGGGCCGACACCCTGCAGCGAATGGGGTAGCCCCGGCGGGAAGTACCACAGGCCGCCCTCCTCCACGTCCTCGACATTGGCACGGCCCTGGCCGTCGATCGTGGTGATGCGGCAGGCGCCGCTCGTCACGTAGGCCCATTCGGCATCAAGGTGCCAGTGCAGCTCGCGGATGCCGCCGCGGGTCAGCCGCATGTTGACGCCGGCGATCTGCTGAGAGATCTGGAAATCGTACTGGGTCACCTGACGCGCCCAGCCGCCGTCCTGGATGCGCCGCGGCGCATTGTTGAAGGTGGCCCAGAACATGGGCAGCTCGCCGACATCGGTCGCAGGCGGCGAGAAGGCCCCAGGAAACTGGCTCGACATGGCCGGGTTGTTGGGGCCGGGATCGGTGACGCTCGATGGATTTTTCAAGGTGTTGATCGCCCCTTGCGGCGGCACATCGGGGTTGCCGTACGACTGGGCGCGCGCCTGCCCGGCCGCGGCTGCGAAGCCCGCCGCCGTTGCAACGAGGAGATTGCGGCGGGACAGATCTTCCATCTCAAGCTCTCAAGTTGCAGACGCGGGCGGCGCCTGACGTGGATCGCTTGAGACTGCTGGGCCAGCGTTAATTTCGCGTTTCGCGTAGGTGGGTAGCCCGCTTCCGCGTGCTTGCGACTGCAAGGCGGGCGCGAAATCGCCGGCACCTTGGAGGTGCCGGCGCTCATCGATCGGTCATTGCATTCAGCCTCGGATTGGAACCGGCGTCAGAAGTTGCCGCCATCCGACGTGGAATTCAGCGTGCCGACGTGCTCCTTGCCGTCCGGGCACTCGACCAGGGTGTTCTTGCACACCTGCGTCTTCTGGCAGTGGTAGTGGTGGTAGTACGGGGAACACGCCATTGCGGAGGTGCACTGCTGCTTGACGCACAGCTTCCAGCCGGCTTGCGCAGGCTGAGTGGTGGTGGCGCCGCTCACGAGAGCGAGCGCGGCCGCGACGAGAACAATCCGACTTTTCTTGATGGTTTTGAGGGTAGCCATTTTAGTCTCCTTGGGGTTCAACACCGCACCCGTTTACCTTCTCCGGGCGGGCGGCGCTGTCTCTCCAGGGACAACCCTGATTTGCAGCTTAGCTCCGGTAGTGGCGCCACATGCGCGTCAGCGTGCGGTGGATCTCGTCGGGCGGGTGGTCGAACGGGTCGATATTGATTCGCACGACGTTCGAGTACGTCATCGCCCACGGTATGCGCATCAGCGAGCGCCAGAACGGCTGCTTGCGCCAATCGGCCACGAGCGCGCTCGTTACCGTCATGTTGAGCGCGATCTGCAGCTCGTGGTTGATCTCCGCCCGTTCGGCAATGGCGACGAGATCGATGCGGTCGATCGCGCGCCAGCGGATCAACCCGAGGCCCTGGATGAAAACGCCATACTCGTTGGCGCCGATCGTCGGCCGCGTCTCGAGCAGGGGGAAGTTGTAATAGGTCACGCCCGCCGCAGCGACGCCGAGCACGAGCGCCAGGTAGGAGCTGGTCACCCAGGCCCCGGCGAGCAGGGCCGCCGAAAGGAGGGCCAAGAGGTAGACGGGAAACCGTTCTTCGTCCCGCCCGTAGGCGACCGAGTAGCCGCCGACGTTCGTCTCGTCCATGCCCGCCGCCTCCATTGGCGCGCCGGCCCGCACGCCCTCCGCAATCTTCGGGCAATCGCGGCACGGGTCAAGCGCGACGGGACAAGGAGAGGGGCGGGCCCAACGCAGTCGGGAGCCCGAAGGCCCCCGAGATGCCGTCAACAAAGCCCGGCGTCCGATCGGCGGCCTACGCGGCGACCGTATCGTCGCTCGGGTCGCGCAGCACGTAGCCGCGGCCCCAGACCGTCTCGATGTAGTGCTGACCGCCGGTGGCTGCCTGCAGCTTCTTGCGCAGCTTGCAGATGAAGACATCGATGATCTTGAGCTCGGGCTCGTCCATGCCGCCGTAAAGGTGGTTGAGGAACATTTCCTTGGTCAGCGTCGTGCCCTTGCGTAGCGAGAGCAGCTCCAGCAT
>CAXMLT010000469.1:0-3026 GCA_964194245.1 uncultured Hyphomicrobium sp. | reverse complement strand
CAAGGTGTCAGCGGTGCACCGCTAACACTTCACAGCCACGTCTAAAGGATGCTGGCTAGGGCGCAGTCATTTTCGCTTACAAACCGGGCTGATTAAATTCGTGGTGCGCTTCGGTGCGTTCGTTTGCTCGGTAAATTAGACGAAACGTATCCCCCGAAATGTCTGTGCGCTGCGTACGGCTTCACTCACAGATCAGCGGCCGGTGGCAGATGTAATCGCCGCCCCGGCAGACGTAATCCCCGTAGTTATTCTCGAAGCAGTATCGATGTTCCCATGCGCAGGTGCGCGGGCCACGGTAGCAGGCAGGCGGCGCGTCGTAGGCGTCGTAGTAATAGTCGCGGCGTGCTCCCGCGGTGGCCCCGAGAATACCCAAACCAATGATACCGGCAGCGACGCCCGCGGCGATGCCCGCGCCGTGTTCTGCCCGAGCGTTGTCCAAAGAGGTTATACCCATGCCGGCGGCGAGCGCGAGCGTTAGGAGGGGTCGCACAATCCTGCTGAACATCGAGTGTCTCTCACTCCCGGCGAGTTTGTTGGAAATGAATGTATGGGGCTGAAACTACTGCCTGAATATGTCACCAGGGCGGACCAAGTTGGGTATTTTCAAGTCCGACGAGAGAACACAAAGTGGGTCTCGCTGTCCCCCGACCGCGGCAGTGGCGCTAAAAATAAGTTGGGCGCCCGGGCGTCGTGATGCCCTGCCGAGTTCATAGTTGTCGGCAGGGCGCAGATCAGGGCAGTAACTACCGTCGGTCGTGATCTTGATCATGCCCGCGGTGATGCTCTTCGCGATCCTCGTGGCGATGGCGCCACCACCAATAGCGAGGATGGTCGTCGCCATCCCAACGATCATGGTGCCGTTGATGATGCCGCCACCAGCCACGGTCGTCCTCATCGTGGACGAGCTTTGTCGTGTGGGTCACTGGTACTGCAGTGAAGCCGGGCGCTGGCAACGCGACCGCCGTGCCGCCTGCGAACCCCGCACTCAGCGCTGCTGCGGCGCAGACAGAAAGCAACTTTTTCATTCTTGACCTCCTTGGTTAATGGAGGATCAACTCTGACGGACTTCGGTGGTTCCCACCCTCGAACTTGTTGCATGGTTCGACGGCGCCACCTGAGATTGTTGCTTCGTATAGAAGAGCATCAACCCTTCAGCCGCTTGTTACACTCGCTGTAGTAGCCGCCCCCTGTCACGGACCACTTCAGGCCGCCATTCGCGTTGGTAGCCTTGTTAGCTTGGTACTGATCGCGGCACGTATGCATCCTTGCCCTTCCGGCCTTCTCGCTTGAGTACTTGGATGACACCGCAGTTGGGAACACGGCATTGGACGGAGCCGCCGATGTCTTCGCGGGCTTTGCCGGAGTGGACTCTTTTGCAGACTCAGTAGTCGCCGCGGGCTTAGTCGCAGGCTGGGTTGTGGCCGCCGGTGCATTTGCAGCGCACTCCGTCTTGCGGAAATCGTTCCAGCTCTTGCTTGCAAGTGTGCCGGCGGATTTTTCAGCCTGATATTTTTCGCTGCATTGTTTCTGCGTCAGAGCTGCCGCAGGACCCCCACCGGTTATGACAGCCAAGAGACAAATAGAAATTCCCATCGTTGTCGCGTTTGTGAACATCGCCGGTCTCCTTTCAAGTTCTCGCCGCAATTCGCTCTTTCGAACGGCCATCCGTTGCATCGAACCGTTTGCTCTCTCAGCTAGTGACCCTCTGACCTCGATAGCAACGGGGTGATGCGGCGGATTGCGACGCGGCGGTTCGCGCGCTCCGGTCCTGGCGTATCGATCTTGAGGAACTCCTCTCCGTAGCCTTGCGTCGTCAAATTCTCCGCAGGCACATTGAACTCTCGCGTCAGGATCTCGGCAACTGTCTCGGCCCGGCGATCCGACAGCGAGAGGTTATCTTCGTCCGATCCCACAGCGTCTGTGTGGCCCTCGATCAAGAAGGTCTCATCGGGGTGCCGGTCCAGGATGCGGCCCATCACACGAGCCACCCGCTCCAACTTTCCGTATTGGTCCGGATCAACCTCCCATGACCCGAACTCGAAATTGATGGTATCGAGGTCGAGGCGCGGCATGCGATCTCGCAGGGAGCGACTGTAGCGGACCTCTTCGAGGGAATAGGTGCGAGCAAGGCGCTCCACGGGCGGTGCGCTGAGCGCGTAATAGATATCGTCGTCCGACGCGCGGTCATAGTCGACGATGTAGCGCTCACGCGGGATACGAACTACAGGTGCGGCAAGATCAACGAAGGCATCGAGAAATGTGTGACGCCGCGCCCGCCGGTAATAATCTCGATTGTCGAAGAACACGAACTCGCGTCCATCGGGATCGCGGCGGTAGCGTCGCAACGGTTGTCCCTCGTCGTCGAAGTCGGTGAAGACTTTTACGCCGCCGGTGCGCAGAACCACATTCACATTTACATCGCCGTGCCGCTCCGTCCGCACGTCACCGTATAAGCGCTGAAACCGCTCGTTCTCGTCATGGCGGATGAATGAGCGTCCCTCCTCGCGGATGATTTTCCTGTTGTCCGGTTCCTCGATGACAATGCGGCGCCCGCCCTCCTCGACACGTTCGCGGCGCTGCTGACGCAAATCCTCAAATTTCTTTTCGAGAGCCTCTAGACGCTCTTCGCGGGCGGGATCTGCGATCCCTGCCGCCTTTGGATTTGCGTTCTCGCGCTCCTGTCGAGCCTCTACCTTCGCTTTGTCGAACTCTTTATCAGCCTCCTTGCGTTCCTGCCGCCGCCCTTCAATCGCTTTTTTTTCCTCGACTCCCGAGGCACCGGCCTCAAGCTGCTTTTGCTTCTCGGCATCGGCCTTGGCACGCTCCTGTTCGAGCTGCTTTTGCTTCTCGACCTCCGCCCTGGCGCGTTCCGGGTCGGGCTGCTTCGCCTTCTCGGCGCCGCGGTCGGCCTCAGGCCGCTGCGTCCCCCCACCGGCTTTGGCACGCTCCTGCTCGATCTGCCTCTGCTTTTCGGTGTCGACCTTCGCGCGATCTTGGTCGAGCTGCTTCTGCTTCTCGCCTTCCGC
>CAXMLT010000468.1:0-1841 GCA_964194245.1 uncultured Hyphomicrobium sp. | reverse complement strand
GGCTATCTGCAGAAACAGAGTCTGGATGTACGCCGTGCCATTCGCGACCATCGAGATCCCGTCGTTGCCGACGGCAAAGCTGATTGTGTCGCTGACCACCGGAAGGCGGTATTCTGAGTGTAGAATTGTTGCGCGGCGGCGATGGCGGCGCCCTCATCGGTGGCATTGGCCTGTAGGGCGCGACCGCCAGCAAGAAGGGCTGCATCGACCGCAGCAACCGTTTGGTCCCGCGCATGCAGCCAACGTCCGACATCGACGGCTGCGCCGACGGCCAACATCAACACGGTGGCCATCAAACAAAATATGATAGCGACATTGCCGTCTTGATCGGGCCGAAAGTCATTTAGAAGGGTATTTGGAGCGAAGAATTGGCTTACAAATGCCGTTTGTTTCTCGCGGAGCATGGCAAATCACCCTCCAGAGACATATCGTCACAATGTGCGATGAATAATTGAAGCTATTCTTCCGCAATACATCAGTAAACGGTGGGTGCCGTTCACCAGGCTTCGTCAGCGCACCAACTATGTTGGCCGCGAAGAGGCAGAAGCATCGAAAGGTGTGGTTAAGCTCCCCTCAAGCGTTCAACGAAAATTTCACTATCTTTGCCAAAATCGTCGGAGCAGCTGATTTATCGATCATACGCAGTCATTGCGACTGAATGGCCGCGGAAACTCACGGATCGAGAAAACAGGCGAGCTGGTGGACGAGGTGTCCCAGCAGAGGATGCGTCAGCGCCAGCCGGAACGAGAAGGCGCCGCTACCCTCGTCGCGGTGAGTGATGCACATCTCACCCGGCTCGAGCAGCCGCGGCAGGCGCAGGCGCCAGCGTCGAAGTGCGAGGAAATAGTGGTCGGGAGCGGAATACAAGCGCCGCGTCCTCGACCGTGACCTTGAGCGCCATTCCGATGCCGTAACCCACGTACTCCTCAAGCCCCGTCGGCCCGCGAAAGCGCTTGGCCGAGTGCACGGTCTGGGGGCGGCGGCCGGCCCGCATGTAGATGCGCGTCCAGCTCTGGCCGCCGAGGCGCGCGTCCTCGGTCACGACGACCAGCGCGGGCCCGGTGGCGCCGTCGGTCAGCGGCAGCGGTGACCCGATCGCGCGGGCGAGGAAAGCGAGGAACCGACCGGCGCGCGATAGCTCGGTCGCGTTGCCGCGATAGAACACCGCATCCTCAGGCGACAAGCACTTGGAGAAGCGCCGGCACACCGCATCCGGCAGGCGTGCCCAGGCCGCCTCGCCGACGAGCGTGCGAAAGCGCAGATCGGCAAGCGGATGCGGCGGCTTCTGCTCCAGGACGGCCATGAAAGCCAGCCCGGCAGAGGCAGATGTTTCGACAGGCGCTTCAAAATGTCGGGTCGCCACCACGATGCGTACTCCCCCTGCAACCATCCCTCACGCCGGCTACGCGCGGCTCTTCTTGCCTCGTGTCGCGAGCCGCGCTACTGCGCCGCCCATTTTGATCAAGGTCATCAGCGTCGAGGCCGGTAGGCGGATGATCTCGCCGAAGCTGCGGTCGACGGTCTCGGTGAACTCCAGCATGGCGGCGAGCCGCTTGCGCGCGCCGGACGAAACACGCTGGTCGGCTTTCGCCTCCGACACGCACGCGCGCAGCACCGTGAGCGCCGGATCGATCTCGCGCGCCTTGCGGCCCTGAGCGATGCGCCGCACCATCTCGAACATGTCGGCCTCAGCCTCGTAGTAATCACGCCGGTCGCCCATCGCATGCACGCGGCGGATGAGGCTCCAGCCCAATAGCTCGCGCAGGCTGACGGAGACGTTGGAGCGCGCCATGGCGAGCTGAGCGGCAATGTCGTCGGCGGTCAGCGGCTCGTCGCTGAGG
>CAXMLT010000467.1:0-3648 GCA_964194245.1 uncultured Hyphomicrobium sp. | reverse complement strand
GCCCTAACCTCCGTTAAGTTGACGCCTTGATTTACAACGACAAGCGGTCATTGCTTGCCTCGTGCATCAACTTGCGTTACCCATCGGACACGTCGCGAAAATGTCACAGTCTGTTGTTTTGGTACGGTCCGCTAGCCGACCGCCACTTCGACACACCGCGGGCGTCGCTTTTCCAGTGCACCCGTGACCCCTGAGCGACAACCGGGACTCTTAGTCCGTCCCTGAACTTAAGAGCTCGTATCGATGCCGGACGCATACGTTGCCCCGCAGCGACGTCCTGACCTGGGTGATGGCCCCTCGGCCCTCAACCCGGGCGACCGGGCGGTGCGCATCGGCGCAGGCATCGTCTTCCTCTCGCTCGTGTCCGCGTTCGCGACCTACCTGATCCTCACGGGCCTGACGCCGATCCCGCCGCGCGGCGAAGTCGTCCTCATCGTTCTCTTCGTCAACGTCGTGCTAATCGTCGCGATGATCGCGCTGCTCACCTGGCAGGTGATCGGCCTTGCCCGCGCGTGGCGCCAGCGCATCCCCGGCGCGCGGCTGCACATCCGCATCGTGGCGCTGTTCAGCGTCATCGCGGCCCTGCCGACGCTGCTCCTGGCGGTCGGTGCCACGGTGACCTTTTCGCGCTCGCTCGACAGCTGGTTCTCAACCCGCACGCGCGAGATCATATCGAGCTCGCTCGATGTTGCCGCCGCCTACCTCGACGAGCATGGGCAGGTGATCCGCACCGATATCGTCAACATGGCGCGCGACCTCGACTCGGCGGCCGATTCCGTCGGCGGAGACACGAGCAAGCTGCAGCGCCTCGTCATGGTGCAGGCCGGCCTGCGCGAGCTTCCTGCCGCCTACATCATCGAGCGTGACGGCAGCCCCGTGGTCGAGGCGACCGAGAACGCCAAGCTGACGTACAAGGCGCCCTCCGCGCAGGCCATCGCGGAAGCCCAAGAGGGGCAGGTGCCACTGCTGATGCCGACGGCCCAGAGCTACCGGGTTGCCGCGGTGGCCAAGCTCGAGAAATACCCTGGCAAGTTTCTCTACGTCGCCCGCGGCGTCAGCCCTACGGTGATCAACCACCTGCAACTCACCGCGCAAAACGTCGACGAATTCAACCGGCTGCGCAAAGCCCGCGGCGGGCTCAAGATCGCGCACGGGCTCATGTACCTCATGACCTCGATGACGGCGCTGTTGGCGGCCATCTGGGTCGGTTTGTGGTTTGCGGGTCGCTTCGTCGCTCCGATACGCCGTCTCATCGCCGGCGCGCAGGAGGTCTCCAAGGGCAACCTGATGGTTGAGCTGCCCGAGAAGCGCGGCGAGGGCGATCTCCGGCGGCTGTCGAAGACATTCAACACCATGACGCGCGAGCTGAAGCATCAGCGCGATGCGCTCGTGACGGCGAACGAGCAGTTGCTCGAGCGGCGCCACTTCATGGAGGCGGTGCTCTCGGGCGTCTCCGCCGGCGTCATCGGCCTCGACAGCCAGGACCGCGTCACGCTCGTCAGCCGCGCTGCCGTCGACCTTCTGGGCCTCGCCAACACGGAGCTCGTGGGCAAGAAGCTCAAGGACGTGCTGCCGGCGTTTGCGGCCATCCTCGACAAGAAAGAGGAGCACACGCTCAAGGTGCGGTCCCAGGAAGAGGTGACGTATCAGCGCCGCGGAGACGAGCGCACGTTCGCCGTCATGGTGACCCGCGAGAGCGCCAGCGGCGGCGATGTCGGCTCAGTCCTGACCTTCGATGACGTCACCGATCTCGTTGTCGCCCAGCGCACCGCTGCCTGGGCCGACGTCGCGCGCCGCATCGCGCACGAAATCAAGAACCCGCTAACGCCGATCCAGCTTTCCGCCGAGCGCTTGCGCAAGAAGTACGCGAAAAGCATCACGCACGACCGCGAGACGTTCGACAAGCTGACGTCGACGATCGAGCGCCAGGTCGGCGACCTCAAGTCCATGGTCGACGAGTTCGCCGAGTTTGCGCGCATGCCCAAGCCCGAGATCGGACGCCACGATCTGCGCCACGCCGTGCAGGAGCCGATCGTGCTGTTCCGCGAGGGCCACCCCGACATCCAATACGTGCTGCGGTTGCCCGAGAGGCCGCTGCTCATGTCGTTCGATCGCCGGCTCATCACGCGCGCCGTCACCAATCTCGTGAAGAACGCCAGCGAGGCGGTCGAGGCGGCCAAGGAGACCCACGCCAAGACCAACGGCTGGCGCGGGCGTATCGAGACCATCGTCACGGTGTTGTCTGACCGGGTCACGATCGAGGTAATCGACAACGGCATCGGCCTGCCCAAGCAGAACCGCGCGCGCCTGCTCGAGCCGTACGTCACCACCAAGGGCCACAAGGGCACCGGCCTCGGGCTCGCCATGGTGCAGAAGATCACCGAGCAGCACGGCGGCACGCTCACACTCGAGGACGCCCCCGCCGCACCCGGCCGCACGGGCGGCGCCCTCATCCGCATAACCCTTCCTCTGGAGGATGCGCGCGTAACGGCGCGGCCAGAGCCGTCACCCCCACCCAGCCAACAACCCCCGGCCCACCAGGCCTGACCGCATTCGACCGAAGGAGCGACCCATGCCTGCAGACATCCTCATCGTCGACGACGAGGCCGACATCCGCGATCTCGTGGCCGGCATCCTCGAGGACGAGGGCCACAACGCGCGCCTTGCGCGCGACAGCGACGAGGCGCTGCGCGCGATCGAGGAGCGCCGGCCGCACCTTGTCGTGCTCGACATCTGGCTGCAGGGAAGCCGCCTCGATGGCCTCGAAGTGCTCTCCTACATCAAGCGCAGCTATCCCGAGCTGCCGGTCGTCATCATCTCGGGCCACGGCAACATCGAGACGGCCGTCACCGCCATCAAGCGCGGGGCCTACGACTACATCGAGAAGCCGTTCAAGGCGGATCGGCTTATCCTCGTCACGCTGCGCGCGCTCGAAGCCTTCCAGTTGAAGCGCGAAGTGAAGGAGCTGCGCGAGCGCTCGAGCATCAGCGCCGAGATGATCGGCAAGTCCTCCGCCATCAACCAGCTCCGCAACGCCATCGACCGCGTCGCACCGACCAACAGCCGCATTCTCATCCGCGGCCCGTCTGGCTCCGGCAAGGAGCTTGCGGCGCGCGTAATCCACTTGAAGTCGGCGCGCGCGGACGCCCCCTTCGTCGTGCTGAACGCCGCAGCCATGGCGCCCGATCGCGTCGAGGAGGAGCTGTTTGGCACCGAGGACCGCTCGGGCGCGCCGCGCAAGGTCGGCGCGCTCGAAGAGTCGCACGGCGGCACGCTCTACATCGACGAGATCGCCGACATGCCGCTCGAGACGCAAGGCAAGGTGCTGCGCGTGCTGGTCGAGCAGAAGTTTCTGCGCCTCGGCGGCACGCAGAAGGTGGCGGTCGATGTGCGCATCATTTCTTCCACCAGCCGCGACCTCGAGCGCGAGATCGCGGAAGGCCGCTTCCGCGAGGATCTCTATCACCGCCTGAACGTCGTGCCGTTGCGCGTTCCCGGCCTCGCCGAGCGGCGCGAGGACATCCCCGACCTCATCCAGTTCTTCGTCGGTCAGCTCTCGAGCGCCTCGGGGCTCGCCCCGCGCCGCATTGGCGAGGACGCCATCGCGGTGCTGCAGGCGCACGACTGGCCGGGCAACGTGCGCGAGCT
>CAXMLT010000466.1:0-3172 GCA_964194245.1 uncultured Hyphomicrobium sp. | reverse complement strand
GATGTGTATAAGAGACAGGTCTAACAGATGGTCATTGGGATGACAAAGTGGCGGATAGGCATTGCATTGCAGCACAGGCAGAGTGCGGTCGCGTGGCGATGAACGGGGAAATAGATGCGTGAGCGGACATTAGCGGGCGGATGTCGCCGTGCGCTGCTGGCGCTCGTCGCCATGACGACGGCGGTCGCCGCGCAGACCGCCCCGGGAGCAACCGGGTTGCCGGTGCCTCGCTTCGTCAGCCTCAAGTCCGACCGGGTCAACATGCGCAAAGGCCCCGGCACCGACTATCCCACCGCTTGGGTGTATAGGCGCGCCGGGCTCCCGCTCGAGGTCATCAAGGAGTTCGAAGGCTGGCGTCAGGTGCGCGATGCCGACGGCGCGAGCGGTTGGGTGCTGCAGACGTTCCTCTCGGGCCGGCGGACTGCGCTTGTACTGCCTTGGGAGGTGAAGCCCGGCACCCCGACGCCTAAGGTGGCGCTGCGGGATGACAACAGCGAGAGGGCCCGGCCGGTCGCGATGGTCGAGGCGGGTGTCATCGCCAACCTCGCGACCTGCGATGGCCGCTGGTGCCAGGTCAGCATCAATAAGTTCCGCGGCTATATCGAGCAGAAGGAGCTGTGGGGGATCTACGAGGGCGAGGTCTTGAAGTAGCGGCGCCTCAGGTGCCGTCAGTCCTCTTTCGCCACTAGCCGGACCACCACGTCGATGTGGCTGATGCGCATTCCCTCGGGCGGTGTCGGGACGCCGTCGACCCGGATGGCATCGGACGGGATGTCGTGCAGCTCGCCGTCCGCCTCGATGAAGAAGTGGTTGTGGTTCGAGGTGTTGGTGTCGAAATAGCCCTTGGAGCCGTTGATGGCGAGTTCGCGCAGCAGCCCGGCCCGCTTGAACTGATGCAGGGTGTTATAAACGGTCGCCAGCGACACATGGTGACCCACGGCGACCGCCTCGGCGTGCAGCAGCTCTGCCGTCACATGCCGGTCGCCAGCTTCAAACAGCAGCGTCCCGAGCGCCATCCGCTGACGGGTCGGACGCAGGCCTGCCTGCTTCAGCAGCTGCGAGATGCTGCGAGGCTTGCCATCACCGTGATTTCGATTGCCAATTTGCGTCATGCTGTAAGCGGCTGTTCCCACGTCGCAACCCTGAGCGCCACGCTGACCGGCGTCCTCCGGCAGGCAGCAAGATCAGGCTCGCACCAGTATAACAGTATAGAATCGAACCGCAGCCCCCGCAACTCGGGTACGGCCCCTCCTGCTGACGCAAATCACCGCCCACGCCCGTCCTGCCTGCCCTTTTGAAGGCCGGACGACTGTGTTAGGAAGCCCGCGGTTGCGACGGCGCCTGCCCAGGGCGGGAAGCCCCTGTCGCAAGAGGGTTTTTGCGCGGAACAATCATGACAGAACGCCGCACGAGCTTTGAATACGAAGATCTTCTCTCGTGCGGACGGGGAGAGCTATTTGGCGCGGGCAACGCCCAGCTCCCGCTGCCCCCAATGCTGATGTTCGACCGTATTTCCTCGATTACCGAGACCGGAGGCGCGCACGGCAAGGGTCAGGTCGCCGCCGAGTTCCAGGTCGCCGGCAACGACCGGGCCGACTGGTTCTTCAAGTGCCACTTTCTGGGCGATCCCGTGATGCCGGGTTGCCTCGGCCTCGATGCGCTCTGGCAGCTCACCGGGTTCTTCTTGGGCTGGCTCGGGGCCTCCGGGCGCGGACGTGCGCTCGGGGTGGGCGAGGTCAAGTTCACCGGCATGGTCGTGCCGACCGTCTCCAAAATCGAGTATATCGTCGACATGAAGCGGGTGATCTTGCGCAAGCTGAAGCTCGCCATCGCCGACGGTGTCATGAAGGCCGATGGGCAGGTGATCTACACCGCCACCGACCTGCGGGTCGGTCTGTTTGAGACCGGCGAAGTGGCCGCCGCCGTCAGTCCTTGATCTCGATGGTTTTTCGTGCACGCTTCCGTGGCGAAGCGAAGAGGATCTAGCGGATGAGACGAGTTGCCGTCACCGGCATGGGCATCGTTTCCTCGATCGGGAACAATTGCCAAGAGGTGCTCGCATCCCTCCGCGAGGCCAAATCCGGTATCGTCCGCGCCGAAAAATATGCCGAGCTCGGCTTCCGCTGCCAGGTGCACGGCGAGCCGCATCTAGACTGGGAGCCGCAGGTTCCGCGCAAGCCTCGCCGCTTCATGAGCGATGGCATCGGCTGGAACTACATCGCTATGGAGCAGGCGATCCGCGACGCCGGGCTCGAGGAAAAAGACGTCATCAACGAGCGCACGGGCATCATCATGGGCTCGGGCGGCCCCTCGACTCGCACGATCGTCGCCGCCGCCGATATCACGCGCGAGAAGGACCCCAAAAAGATCGGCCCGTTCGAGGTGCCGAAGGCGATGTGTTCGGGTCCCTCCGCCGCGCTCGCGACGAGCTTCCAGATCAAGGGCGTCAACTACTCGATCGCGTCGGCCTGCTCCACGTCCGCGCACTGCATCGGCAATGCCGCCGAGATGATCGCCTGGGGCAAGCAGGACGTCATGTTCGCCGGCGGCTGCGAGGAGCTCGACTGGACGCTATCGGCGCTGTTCGACGCCATGGGCGCCATGTCCACCAAGTTCAACGCCACGCCGGAAAAGGCGAGCCGCGCCTACGACAAGGACCGCGACGGGTTCGTCATCGCCGGCGGAGCGGGGACGGTGGTGCTCGAGGAGCTCGAGCGGGCGAAAGCGCGCGGCGCCAAGATCTACGGCGAGATCGTCGGCTACGGTGCAACCTCCGACGGCTTCGATATGGTCGCGCCGTCGGGTGAGGGTGCCGTGCGTTGCATGCAGCTCGCCCTGAAGGGCATGGACGGCAAGGGCGTCGGCCACAAGATCGATTACATCAACCCGCACGGCACCGGCACGCCCATCGGCGACCTGCGCGAGATCGATGCGATCCGCACGGTATTCAACGGCGACATACCGAAAATCTCAGCGACCAAGTCGCTGACCGGGCATTCGCTCGGCGCGGTCGGCGTGCAGGAGGCAATCTTCTCGCTTCTGATGATGAACAACGGCTTTGTCTGCGAGAGCGCCAACATCGAGGAGCTGGATCCCGCCTTCGAAGGCGTGCCGATCGTGCGCGAGCGGCTCGACGGCGTTAATCTTAACTGTGTCATGTCGAACAGCTTCG
>CAXMLT010000465.1:0-10126 GCA_964194245.1 uncultured Hyphomicrobium sp. | reverse complement strand
GATGTGTATAAGAGACAGGGATCAGACTTAGGCATTTCTGTCCTACACGCTCGCTGCTTTGGACAGCATCACAAGGGTCACCGCAACGATCAGCGAACAATGGCAGCCCGGCAAGCAACCGGGAGAGGGTTCGAATCCGATAAAGGGCGTTCGATCATACAAATCCACAGGCTCGGACGTTCCAAGCGTCTTTCTGGCTTGACACATGCTTAAATGCTGAAATATGATGCTCTAAAGCTAAGTTTTGATGCGTGGCGCATGATCACCGCCGCCCAGCTTCGAGCCGCACGCGCGTTGCTTGGAATCGACCAGCGCAAGCTGGCCGAGCTCGCGGGGCTCTCGCTACCCACCATTCAGCGAATGGAGGCAAGCGACGGCGTGATCCGCGGCAATGTTGATTCACTGACCAAGCTCGTGTCCGCCTTGAATGCAGCCGGCGTCGAGCTGATCGCTGAAGGGGCAGTCAGTCATTCGGGCGGCCGCGGCATTCGCCTCAAGGCGTGAGCCCGTGAGGGCCAGGCTTCGACGCGGGACGCGTGCGGCACTCTCATCGCAGAGGTAGCTGGCGATGTCGATCGCGGTGGCACTGTGGGGCGTTGCAGCGCTGCTCTGCATTGCGGTGCTGGGTGTGCCGGCTCAGCGGATCTCCGCCGGCTCCCGCTTGATCTATCTGGGTTGCCTGCTGGCAAGCCTCACGATCCTTGTTGCCGCTGTCGGCTACCTTCTGACAGCGGGGAGCGCGGTGGAGACGCTGCAGCTTCCTATTGGCCTGCCGTGGATCGGCGCGCACTTCGCCATAGATTCTCTGAGTGCATTCTTTTTGGGCGTCATCAATCTCGGTGCTGCCGCGGCTAGTCTCTACGCGCTCGGCTACGGCGAGCATGAAGAGACACCGGGGCGCGTCCTCCCCTTCTATCCCGCGTTCCTTGCCGGCATGAACGTCGTCATCCTTGCCGCCGATGCCTTTTCCTTCCTCTTCGCCTGGGAGTTCATGTCGCTCAGCTCCTGGGCGCTCGTCATGGTCTACCACCAGGATGCCGACAACAGACGCGCGGGCTACATCTACATCGTGATGGCGAGCTTCGGCACGCTCGCTCTGCTGCTGGCCTTTGGCCTGCTCGCTGGACCGGCCGGCAGCTACGCTTTCGCAGATATGCGTGGCACTGAGGAAGCCGTGTGGCTTCCCGGTCTGGTCCTCGGGCTCGCGTTGCTCGGAGCAGGTTCCAAGGCCGGTCTCGTGCCGCTGCACGTCTGGCTGCCGCTGGCGCACCCCGCAGCTCCGAGCCATGTCTCGGCGCTGATGAGCGGCGTCATGACCAAAGTAGCGGTCTATGGCTTCATCCGCATCGTCTTTGACCTGCTCGGGGCGCCGGCGTGGTGGTGGGGCAGCATCGTGCTGGTGCTCGGCAGTGCCACCGCCGTGCTTGGCGTGCTCCATGCGGTTCTGCAGCGCGATCTAAAGCGGCTGCTCGCCTACAGCACGGTGGAGAACGTCGGCATCATCTTCATCGGGCTGGGCTTGGCGCTGGCCTTCAAGGCCAATGGCATGGCGGGCGCAGCCGCGCTCGCATTCACCGCGGCGCTGTTTCACGTCCTCAATCATTCCTTCTTCAAGAGCCTGATGTTCTTCGGCGCGGGCGCCGTGCTGACCTCCACCGACACTCGTGACATCGAAAGGCTCGGGGGCTTGATCCACAAGATGCCGTGGACGGCCTTCGTCTTTCTTGGCGGTTGCGTCGCGATTTCCGCCCTGCCGCCGCTCAACGGATTTGCCTCCGAGTGGCTGGTGTTCCAGGCGGTGTTGCTGAGCCCGGAGCTGCCGCAATGGGGCTTGAAACTGCTGGTTCCGGCAGTCGGAGCGATGATGGCGCTCGGCGCCGCGCTATCGGCTGCATGCTTCGTTCGCGCCTATGGCATCACGTTTCTCGGCCGGCCGCGCTCGACCGCCGCTGCGAACGCTCTTGAGACGGACCACTTCTCGCTCGCCGCAATGTCGGCGCTTCTCGGCTTCTGCTTTCTTGCCGGCGTCCTACCGGGCCTCGTCATCGACGCGATCGCACCCGTTGCAAACGCCCTGGTCGGGCAACGCATGCC
This sequence comes from uncultured Hyphomicrobium sp., assembly GCA_964194245.1. Taxonomy (GTDB): domain Bacteria; phylum Pseudomonadota; class Alphaproteobacteria; order Rhizobiales; family Hyphomicrobiaceae; genus Hyphomicrobium_A. The sequence goes on along the minus strand of CAXMLT010000465.1, from coordinate 8,032 downwards.
GGTGCAGGCGTCGATCCCATGGTTGTCGATCGTGCCGGTGGCGGAGAGCCGGAGTTCGTATAACGGACTGCTCGTTTTCGTCTTCATCGCCTTCTCGGCGATACTAGCCGCCGAGGTCATCCATCGCTTTGCCTCGCGTGCCGTGCGCCGGGCGCCGGCCTGGGACTGCGGCTATCCCGATCCGAGCACGGCCACTCAATATACAGGCGAAAGCTTCGCCCAGCCGTTGCGCCGCGTGTTCGGCGAGGTCGTCTTCCTTGCGCGCGAGCGCGTTGAGATGCCGCCACCGGGCGACACACGGCCCGCGCGCCTCGACGTCAAGCTGCGCGACCTCGTGTGGGACGTGATCTATGCGCCGATCAGCGGCTGGGTCTCGTACGCCTCCGAGAGGCTCAACACCCTGCAGTTTCTCACTATCCGCCAATATTTGAGCCTCGTCTTCGCGGCCCTCGTCAGTCTGCTTCTGGTGGTGGCGATATGGCCCTGATGCTCAGCCTTGCCGTGCAAGGGATCCAAATGTTCCTGGTGCTGATCCTGGCACCCCTGCTGTTGGGCTTCACCCGCAAGGCGAAGGCCCGGTTGCTGCGTCGCCAAGGTCCGCCGGTGCTCCAGCCGTATCGCGATCTGCTGCGGCTTATCCGCAAGCAGGTCGTACTGGCGGATAACGCGTCGTGGCTCTTTCGCAGCGGTCCTTACCTCATCTTCGCCGCGACGTGGGTCGCCGCGGCTCTAGTGCCGACATTCGCAACCGGGCTTCAGTTCAGTTGGGCGGCCGATCTCATCGCGATCACGGCGCTGCTCGGCTCCGCGCGGTTCTTCCTGGCACTCGTCGGCATGGACGTGGGGACCGCCTTCGGCGGTATCGGCGCGAGCCGCGAGATGATGTTCGCCTCGCTGGCAGAGCCGGCCATGATCATGATCGTCTTCACGGTCGCCCTCGTCGCCGGGTCGACCCAGCTGTCGACGGTAGCGGATTTCATGCTCGCGCACGTCAGCTTGCGCGTCTCCTTGGGGCTGGCGCTTGTGGGCCTCATCACCGTCGCGCTCGCCGAGAATGCGCGCATTCCAGTCGATAACCCGGCGACCCACCTCGAGCTTACGATGGTGCACGAGGCCATGGTGCTGGAATACTCCGGTCGCCATCTCGCCGTAATCGAGCTCGCCGCTGCGCTCAAGCTGCTGCTCTATATCTCCCTCATCGCCTGCATCTTCTTTCCGTGGGGACTCGCACCGCCGGGCAGCGGCCCAGCGGCCTACGGTATCGGCGCCTTGAGCTACGCGGGCAAGCTCGTCGGCGGCGGGTTCCTTCTCGCGCTGTTCGAGACGTCGATTGCCAAGATGCGCGTATTCCGCGTGCCGGAGTTTCTCGGCGCAGCGCTCATGCTCGGCCTGCTCGCCACGCTGCTGCTTTTCATTTCACGGAGCTTCTGATGGGAACGTTCGACCTCGACACCGCGCACATGCTGGCCGGCAGCATGGTCCTCGTCAGCTTTATGCTCCTCTATCAGGATCGCATGTTCGGACTGCTCAACGTCTTTGCTTTGCATGCCGTCGTGCTCTCGCTTTCGGTGTCGTGGCAAGCCTATATCCAAAACGCGCCTCATCTCTACATCACGGCCGCCATTGCGCTGGTGCTTAAGGCCATCATCATTCCGGTAGCGCTGCATCGGGTGGTGGTGCAGCTCGGCATTCACCGCACGATCGAGACGGTCGGCGGAATTGGCACCACCATGCTGTTGGGCATCGCCCTCGTCGCCTTGTCGATGGTTGTCATGCTGCGCGCGGCCGCCGAGGCCGATCCGCTCGCGCGCGAGGATCTGGCGCTCGCCCTTTCCGTCGTGCTGCTCGGCCTATTGATGATGGTGACGCGGCGCAACGCGGTGAGCCAGATCGTCGGATTCATGTCGCTCGAGAACGGTCTCATCCTGGCGGCCGCCGGAGCGAAGGGAATGCCGCTCGTCGTCGAGATCAGTGTCGCGTTCTCGGTTCTCGTCGCCTTCATCGTGATCGGCGTCTTCTTGTTCCGCATCCGCGAGCGCTTCGATTCCGTCGATGTGCAGGCGCTCGATGAATATCGCGGAGAGCGGTGATGATCCTGCTCATCGCCCAGCTTCCGTTCGAACCAGTGATCGCGATCCTGGTCATTCCCGGCGTCTCGGCGGTGCTGCTGGCGCTTCTGCCGGGCTACAAGCTGACCGCGCGCCTCAATGTGCTGGCGACACTTCTGACGTTCCTGGCAGCTTTGTCACTGCTCGTCGTCAGGCCAGCGCCCGGCACCTATCTCTTCGTCGATGACCTCAACGTCGTCTTCGTCGTGCTCGGCACCTTCGTCGGATTCACGACCAGCGCCTTCAGTGCAAGCTACATCGAGCACGAGATCGAGATCGGCCGCCTCACACCCAAGCATCTGCGCTTCTATCATGCGATGTACCAGGCGCTGATGTTCGCCATGAACCTCGCGCTCCTCGCCAACAACATCGGGCTCATGTGGGTGGCAATCGAGCTTGCGACGCTCACGACGGTGCTGATGGTCGGCATCTATCGCACGCCCGAGGCGCTCGAGGCGGCGTGGAAATACTTCATCCTCGGCAGCGTCGGCATCGCGCTGGCGTTGTTCGGCACGATCCTCGTCTACATGGCTGCGCGGCCCGTGATCGGCGAAGGGCACGACGCCATGGTGTGGACGGCCCTCATCGAACGGTCGAAGGAATTCAGCCCCGAGCTGCTGAACGTGGCCTTCGTGTTCCTGATGCTGGGCTACGGCACCAAGGTCGGCCTGGCGCCGCTGCACGCTTGGCTGCCCGACGCGCATGCCGAGGGTCCGACACCGATCTCTGCGGTTCTGTCGGGTCTACTGCTCAACGTTGCGCTCTATGCGGTGTTACGCTTCAAAATGCTGCTCGCCGCGAATCCTGCGGCCATCGCTCCGGGCCCGCTGATGGTGTCGCTGGGCCTGGTCTCGCTCATCTTTGCCGGCTTCATGCTGTATCGGCGCCGCGACATCAAACGCTTGTTCGCCTACTCCTCGATCGAGCACATGGGCCTCATTACGTTCGCCTTCGGCATGGGCGGCCCGCTCGCCAATTTCGCGGGCCTCTTGCACATGACCATGCACAGCCTCACCAAGTCGGCGATCTTCTTCACCGTCGGTCACATCTCGCAGGTAAAGGGAACCCAAAAGCTGTCGGAGATCCGCGGATTGACCGAAAGCCACCCGCTACTGGGTTGGGGCCTCGTGCTCGGCGTCGTGGCCATCGCCGGCCTCCCACCGCTCGGCATCTTCATGAGCGAGTTCCTGATTGTCAGCTCCACCTTTGCGCGCGAGCCCTTGCTCGCCCTTCCGCTGGTCTTCGGCCTGTTAATCGCGTTGGGCGCTCTCTTCCTTCGCTTGAGCGACGTGGCGTTTGGCAAACCCACCGGCAGCACGGCGCCCGTCAAAGCGTCGCGCCTTCCGCTCATCGCCCATCTTTCGCTGGTGCTTGCGGCCGGGATCTATCTGCCGGGGCCGCTCGTTGCCTGGTTTCAGAACGTAGCGCGGTTGCTCGGGTGAGGAGAGACGGCCATGCCCTTCCTATCCGCACTGACTGAGCGCGGCCGGCGCGTCGAGGCCCACCGGCCATGGCCGCGCATCGTCGTCGATGTCGCGACCTGGCGGCAGGCGATCGTTGGGCTCGCGGCCGGCGAGGCCACGCTGTCGGGCCTCTGGAGTGACGGAGAAGCCGTTCACATGGCCCTCATCGCCGAGGCCAAGATCCTCGTGATCAGCTTGCTGGTTGCCAAGCGCCGCTATCCTTCCGTGGGGCTTTCGCACCCGCCCGCCCTGCGCCTCGAGCGCATGATCCGCGATCTCTATGGACTAGAGCCAGAAGGATTGCCCGACACCCGCCCGTGGATCGACCACGGCCGGTGGGGCGTCTCGCGGCCCCTCGGCGCACGCCGGCCGGCCCCGGCGACGGGCGCTGCCTACGCCTTTCTCGAGGCCGAGGGCCCGCCGTTGCACCAGATTCCCGTCGGACCCGTGCATGCGGGGATCATCGAGCCCGGCCACTTCCGCTTCACGGCGAACGGCGAGACCGTGGTGCGGCTGGAGGCGCGCCTAGGCTATGTGCACAAGGGCATCGAGGGACTAATGGCCGGCGCGCCGCTCGAGCGGGCGCTCAGGCTCGCTGGCCGCGTCTCCGGGGACAGCACGGTCGCCTATGCCATCGCGTTTGCGCAGGCGGTGGAGGCGGCGCTGGAGTTCACGGTGCCGCAACGCGCTGTTCTGTTACGCGCTCTGATGGCCGAGCTGGAACGCCTTGCCAATCACTTCGGCGACATCGGGGCGATCTGCAACGACGCATCATTCTCGATGATGCATGCCCATTGTGGGGCGCTGCGTGAGCACGTCCTGCGCACTGCCCAGGCGTGCTTTGGTCATCGGCTGATGATGGACTGCGTGGTCCCCGGCGGCCTCGCAGCCGAGCTCGACCCCGCTGGGATTAGCGCCATTCGAAGACTGATCACCCTCATGTTGCAGCGCTTTCCGGAGCTGGTCGAGCTCTACGACGAGACGGCATCGCTGCAAGATCGCACTGTTGCCACGGGCATCCTTAAACCTGCATTGGCGCAGCAGTACGGTGCCGGCGGCTATGTCGGCCGCGCTTCCGGCCGCTCGTTCGATGCCCGCCGCGCACCCGGATACGCGCCCTACGGCGAGCTCAAGTTTGAGGTCCCCGTGCGAAAAGAGGGCGACGTCGACGCACGCGTCTGGATCCGCATTCGCGAGGTCGAGCAGAGCCTCGCAATCATCGAGCAGATCATCAACAGGTTGCCCGAGGGACCGATCCGCAGCGACCTCGACCCTGCCGTGCATGAGAACGGCAGCCGCGAAGGTCTATCTCTCGTAGAGGGATTTCGCGGCGACATTCTCGCCTGGGTACGGATCGAGGGCGACGGCACGATCGCGCATGCTCATTTGCGCGACCCCTCGTGGTTCCAATGGCCGTTGCTGGAGGCTGCGATTGACGGCAACATCGTCGCGGACTTTCCCCTCTGCAATAAGTCCTTCAACTGCTCCTATTCGGGGCACGATCTCTGAGAGCGTGCGGTTATGCGCAAGCTTCTATTCAAGAGCCTTCTGCAAGCTCCCCTGACGGAGCCGGCGCCCCCTGCTCGCGAAGAGATGCTGGCCGTGCTCGCGCAGACGCTCGACCGCGCCGCGCGCCGCAAACTCGGCCGCAGCCTCTCGATCCGCGAGGTGGATGCCGGCTCCTGCAACGGTTGCGAGCTTGAGATCAATGCGCTGAGCAACGTCTTCTATGACCTGGAGCGGTTCGGGCTGCGATTTGTCGCCTCGCCCCGCCATGCCGATGTGCTGCTCGTGACGGGGCCAGTCACGCACAACATGCGCGAGGCGCTCGAGCGTACCTATCGCGCGACGCCTGATCCTAAGTGGGTCGTTGCGGTCGGCGATTGCGCGCTCGACGGGGGAATCTTCGCTGGCGGGTATGCGTGCGTCGGAGGAGTGTCGAAGGTCATCCCCGTCGATCTTCACGTGCGCGGTTGCCCGCCGAGCCCGACGGCGCTGTTGCAGGGTCTCATCGCACTTGTCGAGCAGAACTCTCAGACAAGACACAGCTCAACATGAATTACACTGACTTCGCCTGTTGGCCGATTTCGTTGACAAAGTCATCGAGTAGAGCGGCGCGGCGGTTCGAACGCGCCGATCGTCGCAGCCGCCCGCTCCAGGGCGACCTATGACTCACCCTCACCGACACCACCTACGCCACCCTACGCTGACGCAACGCACGCCGCGCCGTCATCGGGTGGTGGCCGGATGAGAAGCTTGGCGAGCTTGCGAAGGTTCTGCGCCGTTGCGGCGAGCAGGAACTCATCCCTGGCACCGCACGGGCCGCGCAGGCGCAGCCGATCGAGGCGAAGGATACGCTTCAGGTGCGCGAACTGCATCTCGACCTTCTTGCGATCGCGGCGCGACTGCGCGTAGGCCTTAGTGCCGGATAGCGATCTGGCAACGTCGCGCGCCGCCTCGTAGATGCTGCGCGGAATCTTGCGGACGGGCTCCTTCGAGCAGCACCTTGGCTTCAGCGGGCAGTGCCGGCAGTCGGCCGTTGCTCCGCGGTAGAGCATGAGATCGTCGTTGACGATGGTGCCGCTGGTCCGCAGCGGCTTACCGGCAGGGCAGACGTAGACGTCTTCGTCTTCATCGTAGCGGAAGTCGGCGCGGCTGAAGCTGCCGTCCTCGCGCGCCGACTTGTCGATGACCGGGATGTGCGGGGCGATGCCCTTCTCCTCAACCAGCCAGTTGAGCATCGGCGCCGAGCCGTAGGCGGTATCGGCGGCGAGCAGCTTGGGCTTCAGGCCGAAGCGCTGCTCCGTTCGCTCGAGCATGGTGCGCGCCGCGCCGACCTCGGCTTGCCGTATGGCGCGTGAGGCCTCGACGTCGAGAATGATGCCGGCCTTCACATCGATCAGGTAGTTGTCGGCATAAGCGAAGAACGCGGCGCTCTTCATCGCACCCGTCCACTGCGCAGCCGGATCGGACGGCGAGACGAACTTCGGTGTGACCTCCGTCGCTGCGCCGAAGGCGGCATCGTCGAGGGTGGCAAGATACTCCTTCACGGCGTGGCTCGCCGTTGCCGGATCACGCTCCCTGCTCCACTCCGAACCGGGGATCGAGCGGCCCTTGTTAGCGTTGGCCTCGATGAGGCTGGCGTCCACCGCGAATCCCTCGCCGCCGACGAGGCCGGCCGTTATGCAGGCGAGCACGACACGCTCGAACACATGGCGCAGCACATCGCTGTCGCGGAAGCGCCCATGCCGGTTCTTGGAGAACGTCGAGTGATCAGGAACCTTGTCGTCTAGGTCGAGCCGACAGAACCAGCGGAATGTGAGGCGGTCCTCGACCTCTTCGCACAGCCGCCGCTCCGAGCGGATGCCGTAGCAGTAGCCGACGATGAGCATGCGGATGAGCAGCTCGGGATCGACCGAGGGGCGCCCCGTATGGCTGTAGTGGTCAGCAAGCTTATGGCGCAGATCGGCGAGGGCAGCCGCCGTGAACACATCGATGCGGCGGAGAAGATGATCGGCTGGAACGCGTTCCTCGAGGTGAAACTCGTAGAAGAGCCGCGCTTGATCCGCCGTCTGCCGCCCCATCATCGCCAGCCTCCGTCGCGACCTAAGCCGACGGAATCACTGTTCGCTGGCGCCCTCAACGGACTTCTTCAACACAATCGGCCCATCGCAGACGTTGAAACTGGTCTTAGCCGTAGTCTGCTGAGTGAGGTGAAGCGGCCGTGATGCGGTCACGCAGATTGAGCGATGGCGCGGCCCCGACGGCGCCAGCGGCCGACAGCGACAACGATGCAACGGAAGGCCGAAGCCGGAAGCCTGCCAAAAGGGAGTCGGGACTCTAATGGACGCCCGCGGCTCCGAATTCGGCTAGTACCTTCGCGATAGCGTCTGGCTCGACCTTCACTACGCCGGCAAATGGTTGATCGATAACAATGATGACGAGCAGTCCTGAGAAGATCAGGATCGACAGCAGTCCGGTCATGAGCGTCTGAGCGCGCAGGTTCTGCGTGCCGAAGAAATAGGTGAAACCGATCGTGACAGCCGCGCCCCAGAAGAGGACCGGCCATAAAACCGACGGTACGGTGCCATCTGCGGCGACAATCCTCGCGCGTCGCTCCTGCGTGACGACATCGAGTTGATGCAAAATTTCGGCCATAAGCGCGCTATTGCTCTGCTGCTGAACGGAAGGAAGGAAGGCCGCGTAGACGGCATCCAGCGCTTGCCGCGCGGATTGACTTTCGCCGCCGCGTTCCATGGCCGGCCAGTCATCAGAGATGGTGACGGTGAGATATTTATCCAGAGCTGTACGAAGCGAGGATCCGGGCTCGTCGCCTATGCCATGCGCGAGCCGGTAGATAGTTGCCAGTGCGCCGGCTTCGCGCGCGACTATGTTTTCTGCATCGTTGAATTTTTCCCAAACGACGATGATCGCGAAGGTGCCGTCCGGAATGCGGTTGGA
>CAXMLT010000464.1:0-4184 GCA_964194245.1 uncultured Hyphomicrobium sp. | reverse complement strand
CGAGAGCTGGTCGCTGCCGCTCGCCATCATCCTCATCGTGCCCATGTGCCTACTGAGCGCGTTGCTCGGCGTCGCAGTGCTGCACGGCCGCGACATCAACATCCTGACGCAGATCGGCTTCATCGTGCTGATCGGACTTGCCGCCAAGAACGCAATCCTAATTGTCGAGTTCGCGCGCCAGCTCGAGGATAAGGGCGGCGATACTGTTTCCGCCGCGGTCGAGGCCGCGCGCCTGCGCCTGCGCCCGATCCTGATGACCTCGCTCGCCTTCACGCTCGGCGTTGTGCCGCTTTACCTGGCGACGGGCGCCGGCGCGGAGATGCGCATCGCGCTCGGCACCGGCGTGTTCTGGGGCATGATCGGCGTGACGCTGTTTGGGCTCATCTTCACGCCCCTGTTCTACGTTGCAATCCGTAGGGCGGCCGATCGAGGTCGGCGGCACCGCGCACAGGCGACGGCCATGGCCTCCCCTGCCGAGTAACACTGAACAAGCCGCCCTACCACGAACGGCCAAATTGATCGCGACCACGAAACGGCACAACTGTGTGCGGCCCTAGAACAACAGTCCTTACCTATGCTTTCAACGGCCCGTGAAGCCTTAAGCTCGCCCTGTTTTTAACCACGTTGCGATTTTTAGGCTGCCCGTTCTTTGCTGGCAGGCGGCCTTGTTTTTCATCGCATCTATGAATGTTTCCGCCTTTCTGCGGTCGACGTATCGACGAGCGGCCGAGCGGAGCAGGAAAATCTACTCCTAATGGTGAGCTAGGCGCAGGTAGCGCGCAGGCTCAATGATCCCGAGAAGCGACTAGTACCGGGTGAAGTTTCGTACTGCGCATTGGGAGTGGATCATGAGCACAAAGTTCAACGTGGGCGCGCTAGCGCTCTTAATGAGCCTCGTGATGGCAAACCATGCCTTCGCTGGCTTCTTCGTGATTACGCCAGAGGTGCCAGAACTTGATGGCCCAGGCAGCCTTGCAGCGCTGGCGCTGTTGGCGAGCATCGGCGCCATCTTTTTCCGTGGGTCGAAGAATTGATGACCCAAGGGTCGTCGAGCACTTTCGTCGGCACCCCTTCTAGCACGGCGGTCGAGCGACATACTTCTCGCAGCCGGAACGGACAATGCGCGCACTACTGAGCGGGTTCGTCGTCGGCTCTGAACGGAGCTGGCGACTTTTTCATCTCACTCGCTTCCGCATCTTTGTCTTCGTCGGTGCCGCCGAGATCCTCCTTGAATCCCTTCTCTTCGACTTCGCGCTGCCGCGCGGTCTGACAAACTGGCAGAACCCCATCATCTATGCGAACACCGTCGCGAAGATCCTCGTCGTAGCCGCCTTCTTGCTGGCCTTGGTCCTGTGGCCAAAGCGGCAGCCGATCGTTGAGGCCTACAGGCAGGCCACCGCCGAAGACGGGTCACAGTGGTATTTGACCTGGAATTTGGCGCTTTTCATAACGCTGCTCCTGCTCAAGTTCGATCTTTCGCGGACAGCGGAGCCATCGACATACCAACTCGCTGCATGCTCGGGCGCTCTGCTTGCAACCGGCGCTACAATTGGCCTCCTAGCTGCGCCGCTTGGGTTCTGGCGGAACCTTCTCAGGTCAGCGCCGACTGAGATAGCCATAGCGCTCATCGGCGCGAGCTTTGCGGTTGTGGGCGGAATCTTCGCCCAAGGAGAATGGGACTCCCTTTCCGGCGCGACGCTCTCGCTATCGCATTGGCTTTTGACGCTCTACGAGCCGGATGTCTTACTCGACAGCGCGAACCGAATTCTCGGTGCCGGCCAGTTCCAGGTTCGGATACTAGCGCCCTGCTCGGGTTACGAGGGCGCGGCATTCGTTTTCGCGTTTCTGTCGATCTACCTGTGGGCCTTTCGTCGCGATCTGCGGTTTCCAAACGCACTGTTGCTGTTTCCGATTTGCGTTGCGGCAATCTGGTTTCTGAATGCCTTGCGCATCGCGCTGCTGGTAAGCATTGGCTCGCACGTTTCGCCGTCGGTCGCCATCCAAGGCTTTCACTCGGTGGCGGGTTGGGTTTCCGTTCTCGCCGTTGCGCTCGGCACCATAGCCGTCTCGCGAAAAATGACCTTCTTTGCCGCGCCCGATGTCAGTGTCCACAAGAGGCGCGTGGACCACGCCGCGCTGACATATCTTGCGCCGTTCATGGCCTTGGTCGCGGCGAGCTTGCTCGCGTCGGCCTTTGCCCCGCATGACCAGTGGCTCTACGCCGTCAAGGTGGCCGCGATCGGCGCAACGCTATGGTGCTTTCGCGACGCCTACCTTCCGTTCCTCTCGGGCGCCCGATGGCGCTCAATTGCAATCGGACTAGGCGTCGGCGTCCTATGGATCGCATCCGACCCCGGTCTGGGGAGCGTGTCACCCCTCGGCGCGTGGCTTGCTTCCCTGCCAGTTTGGGTCGCATTCATTTGGCTCGGCCTGCGTGTTCTCGGCTCGGTCGCACTCGTACCCATTGCCGAGGAGCTGGCCTTCCGCGGCTATCTCTCTCGGGCCCTTATCTCGATCCGATTTGAGAATGTCGGGATCGGCGAATTTCGGCTGCTGGCATTCGTCGGATCGACGGTGGCGTTCGGGTTGATGCACGAACGCTGGCTCGCTGCCTGCCTAGCCGGGGCCACCTACGCCATGCTGATGTATCGCTCAAAGCGGCTGTCCGATCCGATCGTTGCGCACATGGCCTCCAATGCCGCGATTGCGGTCTGGGCCGTCGCGGCCCAGCAGTGGTCGCTTCTCTAGCGCTGCGAGTGGAGGCGGCAGCGTCGAAGACGGCGCGCTCGCCGCGACGTCGAAAAGCGTCGACCTCTCTCGTAGGGCTAGTTGCTCCTCCAACATTTGAAAAAGTTGTGTGTTCGGAGCATCAGGCTCCCTGTCTTCATGCGTAGCTCACGCCATCACTGGTCGACGACCGCCCGCGAATCATCTTTCCGTTAGATCTGGACAACCTGTGAACGGACCCTGAGCAATCTGTTGGCGGGGTCTTAAACAAATTGGGCTCCGTGACCGTTACACGGTGCAATTTTGGGGGGCATCAGATGATGCGGCAGCTAACGCTGGTATTTTGGGCCTTCGTTTTGAGCGTGCTTGGAACCAACGCGTGGGCAGATGGAATGGTCCGGCGTGCGGCTCCGGCTGCCTGCTGCGAAGCGCCATTTGCAGGCGCCTACTTCGGCGCCGCCTTAGGCTACGGGCAGCAACAAGTTGACATCAACAACGAGTCGCTCGGAACCGAGTTCAAAGACAACGACAGCGGAGTCACGTTTGGCGGGTATGCCGGCTACAACTGGCAGCGCTGCTGTAGCCCTCTCGTCTTCGGCGTTGAGACGGATATCAACTTTCTCAACACGTCTCCCACGGCGTTCGACGTCGAGACCGGACCAACCGGTCTCACCGAGACTACCAGGCTAAACAGCAGGATGGATTGGTTCGGGACGCTTCGTGGCCGCGCCGGTGTTGTGGTCCATGACAGCTGGTTGCTTTATGGCACCGGCGGTCTGGCCTACGGAGAGGTCGATCACAAGCTCAGCGATAACTGCGTCGGCTGCGGCAACTCGATCTTCAATTTGGGACCATTTAGCCAGTCCAACAACGACACGAAGGTTGGGTGGACTGGCGGCGGCGGCGTGGAATATTTGCATGACTCCCACTGGCTGCTTCGCGCGGAGGCGCTTTTTGTCGATCTTGGCAGCGAGACACATACCTATGTGGTCACGGCCCCCGGCATCGGCACTGGAACGTCGGTTGCGAATTGGGACGATCAGTTCTGGGTGGCGCGCGTCGGACTCGCATACAAGTTCGGCGACCCAGGATGCTGTGTGGTCCCGCTGAAGTAGTCCATCTGTTTCCTCAAAGCGAACGAACGAGGCTATCTCGTTCGTTCGCTTTTTCATTTCTGGGTCCCTGTCCACGCACCGCAGCGGATGCTTCGCGTCTTCGCGAGCGGGCACGTAGGTGAACTCGCGAAGTCGTGTCGAAATTGCTCAAACTCGGCAGACGTAAAGCCAGGTTTAAACCTGCTGGCACGTGAGCTGTAACGGCTCGCCCAGTACCGGGAGCCCTACCTCAAAATACGTAAGCGTGCGGCGAGCCCTACCACTTATGGCGTCGTGTCTGCACGCCGCTAACCGCGTTTACTGTTCCTGAGTTTACTTAATCGGCAACGAGCGATGGACGGC
>CAXMLT010000463.1:0-5814 GCA_964194245.1 uncultured Hyphomicrobium sp. | reverse complement strand
GATGTGTATAAGAGACAGACTATGGACTGAACCGCGGCATCAAAGGCGACGGCGAGAGGCTCCTTCCACGTATGATCCTGGAGCGCTTTCCGAAAGCGTTCGTGTACGAGCGTCCCCCGTCTGACAAGCGCATTGCGGTGAGTGATGTCGCTGCTCTCAAACAGATCGTCGATGCGCTGCGTGCAGGAAGCGAGGATCAACTTACAGACCCTCGTCTCAAAACCTTGGGCACCAAGGTTCGCCGCTGGCTTAACCACCACGCCAAGAAAGCTACTCAACGCAATCTGTGCGAGGCGATATCCAAGCTCGATACGGGCGAGTGGAAAGGTGTCAAGCCAGAGACACTACGCGATCACCTAAATCGACCGATAGGTTCAACCGCTCGAAGTGACCACGCTCGGCAACAAGAGAACGTCCGTGTGGGAAAAGCCCTCCGCAAATTCGTCAAGAGTTTGGATGCAATGCTCCCCCTAAACCCCGACGACGATACCGTCGAGGAATGATTTGGTGGAGATAGCCAGGGCTGCTTGCTCTCCACCAAGCGCGACACAACTCTCTCCTACCGGAAGATGTCTTCCGCTTTTGTATAGGAGAAGCCTATGTCGTTGCATTCGTCCCCCCGCACGTTTGACCCGTTAATATCTGTGGCGATTTGCGCCGGGGCGCGCGACACGCCTACGCAGTCTGAAGATGTCTACTGGTCTACCTTCAGTGGTGTCGCCCTGGCTGAGCACGCCGAGCAGCACCAGAAGGACGGCGTAGGTTACATCTTCGCTAAGCTGCTCGGCGGCAAATGCGACCATCATGTCGTGTCCGTCTCGTGCCTTGCGTATGACATTGTCGGTACGCTCACCGGCGAGCAGGTTTGCGATGCGGTGGTGGCGGCAGGCGTGGAAGCCGTCGTCTATACCACCTTCAACCACCTGAAGACGGAGAACGTACACAAGACGCGGGTGATCATTCCGCTCGCCGGTTCAATCCCTCTCAGAGAAGTAGGGAAGGACGGTTACAAGGCAATCTATCGCGCCGTCGGTCACAGCTTGCTTGGCGACGCCTACGATACCGCCTGCTGCAATCCCGCTCGTTTAAATTATGCGCCGTCTCACCGGCCCGGTTCGAGCGGTCACTTCATTCGCCACTATGAGGCACGCTGATGGACTGGAAGCCCTTCTACGATAACCATAAGGCCGAAATCATCGAGCAGCGAGAGCAAGTGTCGCGTCGGCAAGCAGCGTGGGCCAACTCGTCGCCGCGCGGCCTTGCCGAGCTACACGACGTCCTGAAATCGATCCCTTCCGGTCTACCGTACGACGAGTGGTTTCCGGCGCTCGCCGCGATTTACCACGAGACGCGCGGTTCAGATGAAGGACTTGCGCTTGCTCATGAATGGTCGGCGCACGGCTATGACGCTTACGACGCCGCCGAAGTCGATACGATTTGGGATGGTTTCAATCCCGACCACCCATACCCAGCGACTATGGGCAGGCTAATTGCCCTTGCGCGCAAGTACGATACACGCTTCGTGCCGCTCGGCGGTACATGCTTCGCGACAAAGATTAACCGGAACTTGCGTTGAGGAAATTGGCATGAGTGACGCAACTTCCGATAAGCACGCTGCCGAGCAGGCCGTCGGTGCATTGAAAGCGGGCGGCGATTATACAGGCGTACTGAAACTTCTGCTTTCGCTCAAACGGGCAGACCGCGAACGGCTCCTGAAGGGCATTGCCAAGAACACTGGCATAAGTCTCAGCCATGCCGTGCGGCCAGATTTCGATGATTTGCTGAGCGCGACTGCAAATGCAGCAAGCGACAAAGCCGCAGAAGCAAGAAAGGCATCCCTTGATAAATTGTTCACGCCACCAACCATAGAAGAGGCCGTAGCCGTTCGCGACTTCTTGGCCGTCTGCGTGCAAGCTCTGCGCTCTACTCGCCCTTCCTCCGACGAGGATCGTAGCGCCGCCTTGAAAGATATCCGGCAGGCTGCGGAAGCCGCGGCGTGTTTGCGAGAATTCGAACGCGATGAGCCGCATTCAGAAGCCGTGCTGCTCAGCGAAGTCGCATTTACCGAAGCGGCTGAGCTTTTGTGTATCCCTCTGAGGGTATCTCTCGGGGGTTCCCTCTACACAACTGCCAACAAGGATGGCTGCACGTTCAGCAAGCACCTTTGCTCGTGCATCTTAATTGATGCTCAGGGCAGCAAGAGCGACGGAAAGGGTTGGTGTCTGCGTCTGCTCGCGCGCAACCCGGCCAAGGAGTTCAAGCAGGTCGTCCTAACCTTCGAGGATATCGCAGCCGGGAACGTTAAGACGCTCGCCGAGGCAGGCGTACAAATCAGCGGCAAGGATCGAGACGTTCTCATGCAGTTGCTCTCGCGCATCCGGGCCGCCCGCCTTCTGACCGTAGCGGATGTCCAGTCCGGGTGGATCGATCCGAGCAACCCAAACGCATTCGTTTTTGGGACGCAGGTCCTGACGCGCGACGGCGTCAGTAGCGACATCCTTGTCCAAGGTGGCAAAGAGCTACCAAGCAGTGGCACGCTCGACGAGTGGAAAGAAAACGTCGCCTCTGTGGCGGTCGGCAATGAGTGCTACTCTGCGGCGATACTCTATGGGTGCATGGCACCAGCGAAGCGTCTTTTCGGTCTCCCAAGCGGCGGATCGAATGCTCATGGAAAAAGCCGGAGTGGAAAGTCTACCGGCAGCTATATGGGGCTCAGCCTATCCGAACCGTCTTCAGGGAAGTTGAACTATGAGGGCTCGAGCGCTGGCATGGAACGAGCGTACGCACAACGCAACGACCGTTTCGTTGCCATGGAAGGGACAGAACGGGCAGACCCTCTAGCAGTGCAAGCGTTCTCATATTTGGCAGGAGATGGGATTACACGTGTAGTGGCGGCGGCCAAGAGCGAAAGAGAAATTCGAGAGACCACACCGTTCACCGTTGAAATCTATTCCACAGGCGAAGAGAGCAACCGCACGCTCTTTGAAAAAGCTGGGCATGGCTACAAGAACGGTGCCGAAGCGCGAGTGCCAAACATCCCGCACCGCAAGTCGACGAACAATCATGGCCGCGCGGACGGTGCGAGGCTCGCAGAGGACATCGCCGAGGCCTGTGGGCATTATTACGGCACGGCATTCCCCGCGGTCGTTCGCCTGCTCATGGACCCTGCCGTCCGGGAAGTTATTAAAACACGCTATGATGCTATGCGTGCGCTGATGACGCCTGCTGAGGCCGACGGCGAGGAACACGAAGTCGTCAAGCGCTTCGCGCTCGCAGTCGCCGTCGGCGAAGCGTGCGTTCGCGCCGGAATTTTGCCGTGGAAACCCGACTATCCTGAACAGGTCATGCGGAGCGAACACGAGCACTGGCTTCGTGGCCGCGGTGGCCACGGGGTCATGAGCACTCTAATGGGTATCGACCACGCGTGTTCCTTCATCTTCAGAAACTCGCAGCGGTTTGAAAACAAGGGCGGACATGGACAAGATCTGCCGCCGTTCAATAAGGTTGGCTATCGGAAAACGATGAAGCATGGCGAACGCGCCTATGAAGAGTTCATCATCCCATCCTGCCAACGCAAAGCGCTCATGGAAGTCTTCGGGACGAGTGAGTACGGCAGTGCGCTCGCTGAGCTAGAAGCGCTCACAATTGCAGCCCTACGCGCTGAAGGCGCAGGCTCGCGGCCTCCGCTCATGTTGCTCACTCCCAAAACGGGCAAGCTCTTCACTGGTACGAAGCCCGCCAAATCGGACAAGGGGCTGCTCGTCAAGCGCTATGACGAGCCTTCCTACGTCCTGCTTCTGCCACTGGGTGACACCGCCAACGCCGCCGAGGAGGGCCGGGCCGAGGCGGCAAGTCCGCGGGGGAGCGAGCGGCCAGCGGCGTTGACCCCTTTGAGGCGCTACGGACGGCTTGCGAACGCGCCAAGAGCGCCGAGCCCGTGTACTAGCGCGTGATCTCCCTACCCGAGTTGGAGCGTGGTAGGGAGGTAAAAAGGCCAGTAAAAGGCGCATTTCGAGTCGTCTCCCTACCTCCCTACCATTTCAAGAGAAAAATATAATAAGAACCGCCGCTCTTAAATTTCCTGACGCACGGCGATATTTTTTCCTTCGCCTTTGGGGAGGGGGTTGCTTTTGCGGAAAGGTAGGGAGGTAGGGAGCCCCGCCCAACGATCAGAGGGTCAGGTTACCGGTCCCTAAGCCCCCACGCCACGCTCGCGGAACGCGCATCGCTTGTCGGCGCTACACTTGTCGATTGGCCGCCGTCCCGCTTCTAGCGGGTCGCTACACGCGTAGCCGCTTGGCCGATTGTCAGCCTAGCCGCAATCAACCGACAATCGACCCGATGGTCAGCCTGTCCGCCGGTCACATCACCTGTTGATGGTCAGTCACCGCTCACATTGCGGATCGATAGCCTGTCCGCCGGGCCGCTTGTTCGCCTTGCTCGTCGCGCCGCCCCAACGCCTCATTCGCGTGGGACCGTTCGTGCGGGCTTCCCGTTCTGTCAGCCAAAGGACGGATGAGCCCGCCCGCGCGGCGCTGACATCTCCCCTAGCGGTCGCGCGGGCATAATCCAAAGCCCATGAGGTTCGGTAAGATGCGTATCTCGACTGTTATTTGCACTTCAGTTCTCGTTCTCGTCGCCAGCGGAGCGCTCGCGCAGTCCGTGCGGCTCAATGAGCACGGCTTCTCGTTTAAGTTCGGCCGTGACGACCCCAAGCGTGATGTCGAAGGCAAGCGTGCCACCTGCGATACTTATGCGCGTATCGCTGTCGTTCAGGCGCAAGCAAATCAGCGCTTTCGGTGTGGGCTTCAAGGACCGGGCTGGAACGACGACGCGCGCAGACACTTCGAGTGGTGCAGGTATGTACCGCGCCATCGCGTTGCCGAGGAAGAGCGCAACAAAGCTGAAGACCTACAGCGCTGCTTCGACAAGCTCGGCGACTTCGATGACGACAAGTGGGCTCGGTAACTCCCTCCGCCTTGGAACCGTCTCGCGATCTCCTGCATTTCACATGGGGTGCGCACAGACGACTCGTGAACCCGTCTGCGCACGAGCTAGGCTTGAGCGGCGGAGGCTCAGAAACCCTCGCCGCTTGGGCCGCTAGAGCGCTGCGCAGTGGGTGCTACCTTTGGGCAAAGAAAAACTCACTACGCTCGACGACGCGTTCCGCAGAGTATGCATTGGCCTCGGGCTCGGTGCGAACGCCGAAGACAACAGTCGTCGTGAGCGTCTCTCAAAAATAATCGCCAGTATCGCTAACCAGGGCGAGCGAGACCCTATCGTAATAACCCGGCGTGCCTTGGCCTTGATGAAAATGAATGAGTAGGCGGACGCCGCAATCGCGCCTCTAGCGCACGCTCAAGTAAAAGGCCCCGCGCGGGGCCTTTTTCTTGAACGGCGCGGCTGATTAGCTAATCAAGAAGCGCTTCGCATCGCCGCCGGCTTCGACCATCCAGTTTGGACGACGGCCACGACCAGTCCACGTTTGGCTCGGGTCTTTGGGGTTGCGGTATTTGGGAGCGGCCTTGCTGCCCTTCGCCCGCTTGCCGCCGAATAGTTCCGAAACGCTGAAGCCGGATGCTCTGGCCATATCTTCCATCTTCGACCGCATCCCGGCACGTTCCGACACCCGCTTCTCGTCAATCGCCGTTGCGATCTTCGCTTCAAGAGCGAGAAGCTCCTTCAGCGACATTTTCTCAAGTTGCCCGTTTCGCATTCGATCTAGTCCCGTTTTGTTCTCAATGGCGTATGCAGCCAATTCGATAATCAAAATCAATCAAAATGGCAAATGTAATATCTGTCTCTTATACACAT
>CAXMLT010000462.1:0-1766 GCA_964194245.1 uncultured Hyphomicrobium sp. | reverse complement strand
GCCGACATGACCATGGCGCTGATCCTCGCCGTGCCGCGCCGCCTCGTCGAGGGCGCCGACTACCTCAAAGCCGCGGCCGATCACTGGGGCGGCTGGTCGCCGACATGGATGCTCGGCCACCGCATCTTCGGCAAGCGCCTCGGCATTATCGGCATGGGCCGCATTGGTCAGGCCGTCGCGCGCCGGGCCAAGGCGTTCGGGCTGCAGATCCACTATCACAACCGCCGCCGCGTCTCGCAGGACGTCGAGAAGGAGCTCGAGGCAACCTACTGGGAGAGCCTCGACCAGATGCTCTCACGCGTCGACATCGTCTCCGTGAACTGCCCGCATACGCCCGGCACCTATCATCTCCTGTCGGCGCGGCGCCTGCGTCTCTTGAAGCCGTCGGCCTACATCGTCAACACCGCACGCGGCGAGGTCATCGACGAGAACGAGCTGGCGCGCCTTATCGAGGCGGGCGCCATCGCGGGCGCCGGCCTCGACGTGTTCGAGCACGAGCCGGCGGTCAACCCGAAGATCCTCTCCTCCGACCGCGTCGTCGCGCTGCCGCACATGAGCTCGGCGACGATCGAGGGGCGCATCGACATGGGCGAGAAGGTCATCATCAACATCAAGGCCTTCCTCGACGGCCACGCACCGCCCGATCGCGTCCACCCGGCTATGTTCTGATCAGCGGCCGTCGGCGCAGACGACCGCGCGCAGGTCGCAGCGTCCGCCCGAGCGGCCATCCTCCTTGCAGCGGAGCAACGCGGCCTGCTGGGCCGCGCCGGGCGTGACGCCGCCGCCCGAGTACGTGACCTTGCGGCCGTCCTTGCCGAACTCGAACGATGCGATCGCCGCGCACACCTGGGCGCCGAAGCTCACGACCTGGCAGATGCCTCGATTTAAACGGGCGCAGCCCGCGGTCACCTTCGCCTGTGCAGCAGCCTTCGAGCGGAATTTCCACGCGGTCCAGAACGAGCCGTCGGCGGTGAAGGCGATCGCGCCGTAACGTATCGGCATCTCGGCCCACGGCGCCGGTGACTGCGCTGGCCTTTCCTGTGCCACGACCGCGGTCGACAGTAGCGCGCAGGAGAGAAAGAGCGCGCAGCGCCGGGCTCGTGGCGCGAACACGCGCGTCCGCTCCTCAGGCCGCACAGGCAGACCCCTTGCCGGTAGACGCGTGGATCGCGAGATCCTTGATCGTCGCGTCTCGCCCATTGAGCGGGTTGTCAGGGTCCCACGCGATCTGCAGCGTCTCGAAGCGCGCCGCGAGCGCGTCGTAAATCAGGAGGCGCCCTGCGAGGCTCGCGCCGATACCGAGGATCTCCTTCACCACCTCGGTCGCCTGCAGCGTGCCAATGACACCGGCAACCGAGCCTAGGATGCCGGCCTCGGCGCAATTGGGAATGGTGCCGGGCGGGGGCGCCTCGGGAAAGAGGCAGCGGTAGGTCGGGTAAGGCTCGCCGTCGCTTCCGCCCATGTGCGGCTTGAAGGTCGAGACGTAGCCGTCGAACGGGCCAACCGCCCCGAACACGAGCGTGCGCTTTGCGAGATAGCAGGCGTCGGAGACGAGGTAGCGGGTCGCGGCGTTGTCGGACCCGTCCGCGACGATGTCGTAGCGGCCGATATGCTCGAGCGCATTGCCGGCATCGAGCCGCACCTCGATGGCCTCGACGTCCACATGCGGGTTGAGCCGCTTCAACGCGGCCGCGGCGCTGGCGACTTTCGTCATGCCGACGGAAGCCGTGTCGTGCACGATCTGGCGCTGCAGGTTGTCGAGGCTG
>CAXMLT010000461.1:0-1868 GCA_964194245.1 uncultured Hyphomicrobium sp. | reverse complement strand
GCCACTGTCCCCTCCTTGGGTTTCCCGAATTCCCGTTTGGGCTGTCGTACCGCAACAGGCGCCGTCTATCAAGCCGATCAGGCCGCGACAGAGGCAGCAGCGCCATCGCCTTGACCATGTGTGACATTTGCCCCTTCGGCTTGAGGGGACGCCAATTGATTGGCGATATGGCTAGTCTGACTTGGAAGACGAGACGTCATAGGCCGGGGGCGAGTAGGACGTGGACACATTCGAGCTCGTCGGGCGATTGGCGGTCGCGCTCGCTATCGGCCTCGTGATCGGAATCGAGCGTGGCTGGAAGCAGCGCGGAGAGGCCGAGGGGGAGCGAGCCGCGGGCCTACGCACGCTCGCGCTTTCAGGGCTGCTCGGCGGCATCTGGGGGGCGCTTGCGTTGAATGCCGGCCAGGCCGGCGTGATCGCGCTCGCCCTTGCGTTCACCGC
Organism: uncultured Hyphomicrobium sp.; assembly: GCA_964194245.1. GTDB lineage: Bacteria > Pseudomonadota > Alphaproteobacteria > Rhizobiales > Hyphomicrobiaceae > Hyphomicrobium_A. Next base: position 1,427 of record CAXMLT010000461.1, on the reverse strand, counting down.
CTTCACGGGGACAGTCGCACTCTTCCGCTACCGCGAAATGGTGCACGAGAAGACCTTTTGCGCCACGACCGTCGTCGCGGCCATGCTGGCGTTCGCCCTCGGCGCGCTCGCGGTGATGGGCGACAAGACGGCAGCCGCCGCAGCAGGCGTTGCCGCGGCCCTGTTGCTCGCGCTCAAAGCCGTACTGCACGAATGGGTGAAAAGGCTGACGTGGGAGGAGCTGCGCGCCGGCCTGATCCTCGCCGCGATGACCGTGATCCTGCTGCCGCTCCTGCCCGACCGCGAGCTCAGCCCCGCTTTTCCCGTCAATCCGCACGAGATCTGGCTGCTGACCATTCTCATCGCGCGCTGTCGTTTGTCGGGTACATCGCAATCCGCCTCGCCGGGCCGTCGATCGGCGTGCTGCTCTCCGGGCTTGCCGGCGGGCTCGTGTCGTCGACGGCGGTGACGCTCAACATGGCGCGGCTCGCGCGCGCCGACGGCGAGCGCGGCAACATCTTTGCGGCGGGCGTCCTTGCCGCAGGAGCCGTCATGATGCTGCGCGTCCTTGTTATCGTCGGCATCATCAACGTCGCGCTGCTCCCGTCGCTGGCGCTGCCGCTGCTCCTCGCCGCGCTCGCGCTCGCCGGTATTGCCGGCTACCTCGCCAACTGGGGGCGTGAGGATTGCCCGGTCGGAAAGCCCATCTCGCTGCAGAATCCGTTCGAGCTGCGCGTCGTGCTCGAGTTCGGCGCGCTCCTCGCCGTCATCATGGCGGCAACGAAGCTGCTCTCTGCCTGGGCGGGATCGGAGGGGGCGATCACGCTTGCCGCGGTCTCGGGCCTCGTCGACGTCGACGCCATCACCATCTCGCTCGCCCGGCTCGCGCCTCAGGGGCTCGCACCCGCGAGCGCGGTGTGGGCGATCCTCGTGGCGGTGGTGGCAAACAGCGTATCCAAGATCGTGCTTGCGATGGCCGTGGGCGGCATCGGGTTCGGCAAGGTCGTCGCTCGCGGCATCGCCGCCGGGCTTGCGGTTGGTGCGCTCGGGCTCACGCCGGCGCTGCTGACTTGAGGAACCGCCGAAATGGTGCCGACCTTGGTGTCCGGAGGAAGGCGCGATTGGATATCCCCGCATCAGGTATCCAGCCGACCCTCTACTTTGAAGGGAAACGGGCGTCCTGACAGTTTGGACGCCCGTTGATTACGTCACTGGCTCGGGGTGGGCGGAGCCTTTTTGAGCTGGTTCATCACCTGATCGAGGTTATAGCTCGCCGGATCCTGCATCGGCGGGAACTCCTTGTAGGTTTCGAGTTCCTTCAGCCACAGCGCTTGGCCGATGGGCAGCATGTTCCAGTCATAGACGTAGGCGGTGACCGGTCCAGCGAGTGCGCCGCCCATACCAAAAAACGTCTTCGCCCGATCACCCACTGAGGTCTCGAAGGGATC
>CAXMLT010000460.1:0-4170 GCA_964194245.1 uncultured Hyphomicrobium sp. | reverse complement strand
CAAGGTGTCAGCGGTGCACCGCTAACCGAACACCTCGTCGTCCAGGACATTTTCTTGACGGAGACGGCGATGATGGCGGACGTGGTTCTGCCGTCTTCGGCGTGGCCGGAAAAAACCGGTACGGTGACCAACACGAACCGCCAGGTGCAGATGGGTAGGAAGGCGCTTGGTCTGCCCGGAGACACTCGGCAGGACTTGTGGATCACCGTCGAACTGGCAAAACGCCTCGGCCTGCCGTGGACCTACGAGCACCCGTCAGAGGTCTTTGCGGAGATGAAGCTCGCAATGCCCTCCCTCGACAACATCACGTGGGAACGACTGGAGCGCGAATCTTCAATCATGTATCCGTGCCCTGCACCTGATAGCCCCGGCGAGGCGATCGTCTTTGGCGACGGATTCCCCACTAAGACCGGTCGCGCAAGGATCGTTCCGGTGGATATTTTGCCTCCTGCTGAAGTTCCCGACGATCAATATCCGCTCGTACTCATCACCGGCCGGCAGCTCGAACACTGGCATACGGGAGCCATGACCCGGCGCGCGCTGGTGCTTGACTCACTCGAACCGGGCCCGACCGCAAGTCTGCATCCCACAACGCTGGCGCGCTACGGCGTTGCCGCAGGGCAACTGGTTCGGGTCACGACACGGCGCGGAACGATCGAACTGACTGCTCGGGCGGATCGCGATATACAGGAAGGGGTGATTTTCATTCCCTTCGCCTACGTGGAGGCTGCCGCAAACATTCTTACAAACCCACAGCTCGATCCCATCGGCAAAATTCCCGAGTACAAATACTGTGCGGTCAAGATCGAGGCGACGCCGGGCCATAACCACGAGGCGCCGAAAGACTCAAGCCTTAATGTGACTGCGACGGGCCTGTAGTACCGCCGCGAGCCAACATGAAATTATCCGAGCCTGTCGTTGGTCTAGTCCTCTCGGGCGGCCGATCCAGCCGAATGGGTGGTGGAGACAAGTGTCTGCTGCGGCTGGGCGGTGAATCGGTCCTCATTCGTATCCTCCGGGGGTTAAAGACCCAGGTTGTCGAGGTCATCATCAACGCGAACGGTGATCCGTTACGCTTCGCGGAATTTGGGCTACCAGTCGTCGCCGACAGCATCGTTGGCCTCGCGGGACCGCTCGCCGGCATCCATGCAGGGCTTGAATGGGTAAAGGGGCACGCGAGCGGCGTTCGGATAGTCGCCACCATTGCCAGCGACACGCCGTTTTTCCCACCTGATCTGGTGCAGCGATTCTTATCGGCCTTAGGCGATGAGCCAGCTCTCGCCGTCGCGGCATCGAACGAGGGCGTGCACCATGTTGTCGGTCTTTGGCCGGTTGCAATCGCGTCAAAGATCGAGGAAGCGCTTGACCGTGGAATGCGAAAAGCAGGCGCCTTCACAAAGGACAATGGCGCCACAGAAGTTTTTTTCGAACCAACTCGGGTTGGCAAAGCGTTAGTTGATCCATTCTTCAATATCAACCGGCCCGAGGACCTTGCCCTGGCCGAGGCGCTTCTGCGAGAAAATACATGAGACCGCCGCTGTTCGGGATAACCGGCTGGAAAAACTCGGGCAAGACGACACTTGCGGCGGCGCTTATCCAGGAGTTGACGAGGCGGGGCTATTCCGTGACAGCACTGAAACACGCGCATAAGAGCTTCGAGATCGACCACCCAGGGCGAGATTCGTTCAAGCTACGCGAAGCCGGAGCTGCGCGAGTAGTAGTCTCTTCACCAAACCGGTGGGCCATAATGCGCGAGCTGCGCGGTGAGCCAGAAGCAGGTTTCGAGGAACTGCTCGCAGAGGCTGGATTGTGCGATCTGGTCGTGATTGAAGGCTTTAAGGACCAATCATTTCCCAAGCTCGAAATACGGCGGGACGGTGCCGCATCCCGGGAACCCCTGGCCGGGAAGATTTCTCACGTGGTGGCGATCGCGTCTGATCGGCCGCAAGCCGAAACGGAGGATTTGCCTATATTTCAAATTGACGATGTGACCGGCATTGCGGACTTCGTGATCACTCACCTGAGATTGGTGTCAACGTCATGAGCACCAAGCTCGCCGATGATTGCTTCTTCCACGACAAGGACAGGATTCCGCATAGCGAAGCACTGTCGATTCTGCAGTCGCGTATAAAACCTGTCGTTGGCGCGGAAGATGTTCCCCTTGAGAATGCCGCGTGCAGGTACCTTGCTGCCCCCATCGTCGCGCCGCGGCCAATTCCGGCATGTGCCAATGCAGCGGTCGACGGCTATACCTTCGCCCACGCCGCATACGACCAGATCGCTGGATCAACGTTCCCCGTGGCAGGTGTGGCCTCCGCAGGACATCCGTTTGCAAATGTTCCGACGCCGGGTTCGGCCGTCCGCATCTTCACAGGAGCGGTGATACCCGAAGGCCTCGATACGGTTGTCATGCAGGAGGACGTACGGGTAGAGGCGCGGGGCGATGACAAGCACGTGTGGATACCACCGGGACTCAAGAAAGGGGCTAATCGCCGCCTCGCAGGGGAAGATTCCACGACAGGGCAATTCCTAGTTGCACCTGGCTCCCGGTTGCGTCCGCAGGATGTAGCGAGTGCAGCGGCCTGCGGATTCGGGGCGATCCGGTGTCACGAGGTCCTGAAGGTGGGTATCCTCTCGACCGGAGATGAGATTTTGCGCGCGGGAATGCCTTTCGTGGCGGGCAAAGTCTATGATGCAAATGCTCCAATGCTGGCTGGTCTCGTCAAGAGCATTGGGGCTGAGCCAGTTGATCTTGGGGTGCTGCCTGACGAAGCCCATCTCGTACGGAAAGCGCTCGCCGAAGCGGCGCAGCGCTTTAACGTGCTCGTAATTTCGGGTGGCGCGAGCCTAGGCGTAGAAGATCACGTCGTTAGAGCCATCGACGCGCTCGGGAAGCGGCATCTGTGGCAGATCGCGATCAAGCCCGGGAGACCGATGTCGTTTGGACAGATCGGCGACTGCGTCATTCTAGGGTTTCCCGGTAATCCAGTCGCCGTATTCGTGTGCTTTCTGCTGTATGGGCGCCCGGTGCTTGCGACTTTGGCCGGCGGAAAATGGCCTGAGCCTGTCCGTTATCCGATTGCCGCAGCATTCTCGCAGAAGAAAAAACCTGGGAGGCGTGAGTTCTGGCGCGCGCGCCTCGTCTGCGAGGATGGTCGCTTGTCGGCTACGAAATTCGCTCGCGACGGGTCCGGGCTCATTTCGTCATTGCGCGAGTCAGACGGCTTGATCGAGGTCGGAGAGAGTGTGAGCGAGGTCAAAGAAGGGGAGACCGTGGCGTTCATCCCGTTCTCGGAGTTTGGGTTATAGGGGTTGTAAACCGCAGGCCGTCGGCTGCTTAATGCGGTGAGGGTTAGTGAAAACCTCAAAGCCGTCTTTTCGCGCGATTGCCACCAAAGTCATGCCAGCGGCATTGGCCATCCGCACCGCCAACGCAGTGGGCGCCGAAACTGCGACAATCACCGGTGCACCAATGGCCGCTGATTTCTGCACCATTTCTACGGAGACGCGGCTCGTCAACACGACGATCCCAGTGCTGGACGATACAGGGGCCCGCGCGAGCGCTCCCGCAAGTTTGTCCAATGCATTGTGACGACCAACGTCCTCCCGAAGGGCTACAAGTCCCCGCGCAGGCTCCCAAAAGCCAGCCGCGTGAACAGCGCGAGTTTCGTGGTTGAGAACCTGTGCCGGAAATACAGATTCTATCGCTTGCATAATCTGCTCGGGCGTGAATTCTGACCCCACATCTACACGAGGTGGTGGGCGCATCGCCTCTGTCAAGCTCTCTATCCCGCAAAGACCGCAACCTGTCGGGCCAGCGATCTTCCTCCGCCGCCCTAGAAACTCGACAGCATGCGGGGCTTTCAACCAGACCCTTAACTCAATGCCCACATCTTCTGTCTCGGCAATCTCAATGCTTTCGATTGCATCTCCAGATGAGACCACGCCCTCTGTGAGAGTGAATCCAAGTGCAAAGTCTTCGAGGTCCTGCGGGGTCGCCATCATCACCGCGTAAGAAGCGGTGTTAAATGTGAAGGCAATCGCAGTTTCTTCGGGAATGGCGCGTTCGCTTCGGGTCTCGCCCTCAGCCCGCCAAATGGAGCGAGGAGCACGTACAATAGGGTGCGCCACGATTGCCTTCCTTCGTAAGCGCTGCGCCGACCCCACCTT
>CAXMLT010000459.1:0-2504 GCA_964194245.1 uncultured Hyphomicrobium sp. | reverse complement strand
GGACGCTGCCGATGTTCCACTGCAACGGCTGGTGTTTTCCATGGTCGCTGTCGGTCGTGGCCGGTACGCACGTCTGCCTCCGCTGGGTGCGTGCCAAGGCGATGTATGACGCCATCGTCGACCGTCGCGTCACGCATCTTTCGGGCGCGCCGATCGTTATGACGACACTGCTCAACGCCAGACCCGAGGAGCGCCGCGACATCACGCATCCGGTATGGATCAATCATGCCGCCGCGCCGCCGCCGCAGTCCGTGCTCGACGCCATGACGGCCGCGGGCTTCCACCTGACGCACCTCTACGGGCTCACCGAAACCTACGGGCCGGCCGTCGTGAACGAGTGGAACGTCGACTGGAATGACCTCGACGAAGCCGGCCGCGCCTTCAAGCGCACGCGTCAGGGGGTGCGCTACGTGTCGCTTGAGGACCTCACGGTCATGGATCCGCTCACAATGCAGCGCGTTCCGGCCGACGGCGAGACGCTGGGCGAGGTCATGTTCCGCGGCAACATCGTGATGAAGGGCTACCTCAAGAACAAAGTCGCCTCCGATGAGACCTTCGAGGGCGGCTGGTTCCACTCGGGCGATCTCGGCGTGCTCTATCCCGACGGCTACATCCAGCTAAAGGATCGCTCCAAGGACATCATCATCTCCGGCGGCGAGAACATCTCCTCGATCGAGGTGGAGGACGTGCTCTACAAGCACCCGGCAGTCGCCTATTGCGCCGTGGTCGCCAAGCCCGACGAGAAGTGGGGCGAGACGCCGTGCGCGTTCGTCGAACTACGCCCCGGCGCGACCGTGAGCGCGGACGATCTCGTCGCCTGGTGCCGCGAGGGGCTCGCCAAATACAAGTGCCCGCGCCACATCGTGTTCGCCGAGATCCCCAAGACCTCGACCGGCAAGATTCAGAAGTTCAAGCTGCGCGAACTGGCAAAGGACGCGTGAGCGCAGCCGCGGCTCGCATACGTCACCCTTTTGGAAGTCGTCTTTGGAAATGAGGGCCACCGTGCCCGCGCAAGTGTCTGCGCGGGTTACGACCTCAAGGCTAACCGCGAGGCTCGAGGCGAGCGAGGACCGCTCGCCCCTCTTGCCTCGGTGATGCGGGTCTAGTGGCGGGTCTCGTCGCCGGAGAGGCGCACGATCTCGTCCTTGAGCTTCAACTTTTCCAGCTTCAATCGCTGGATTTCTATGTCGTCCGAGCCGGGACGGGCGACCTCTGTTTCAATCTTACGCTCGAGAAGCCGGTGCTTCTCCGCTAGCTCTGCGATATGAGCCGCAAGCGCCATCATGGTCCTCCATGAACATGTTGAAGACACCTCAGCGTGCCAGATGATCGGACGCTTGTCTATCGAGGCGTGCCCCTTGAAAGAGCCGTCCTGAACACTAAGCAAATGCCGTAATTTGACGAAATTCCGCAGCTTTAAGACGCTCGTACTGACCCCTTATGGTGCTACTAGGAATATTGTGCACCGACTTGGCGCCGTCGCTTGCCAGGGCCACGCAATCGGACGATAGTTCGCGCGCTTGCACGGTGTTAAGAGGGGGCATTACCGGGCTTGCGTATGAAACGAGTGGACGAGAGAGAGCTCCGTGACGAACTCGTCAAGCTCAGGGCGGAGCACCGCGAGCTCGACGACCAGATCATCTTGCTCGAAGGCTCTACAACCTCCGACCAGCTCCTCGTCAAACGCCTGAAAAAAAAGAAGCTCGCGGTCAAGGATCGCATCACGGCGATCGAGGATCAGCTCCTTCCCGACATCATCGCCTGAGCGGCCTCGATCGGGCCGGCTAAGCCTCGCCCGCAGGCCCAAAAGCCCCTTGTGCCGGGCGTTGCGCTCCTGTAAGCCCGCGCTTTCTTTTTCCAGGCCTCGCGCGCATCGCAAGAATGACCACCGGCAAAGCCGTCGTCGGCATCATCATGGGAAGCCAGTCGGATTGGCCGACGCTGAAGAAGGCGGCGGAGGTCCTCGATGAGCTGCAGGTCCCCTACGAGACGAAGATCGTCTCCGCACACAGGACGCCGAAGCGCCTGTACGACTACGCGCAGGCCGCGAGCGGCCGCGGGCTGAAGATCATCATCGCGGGCGCGGGCGGCGCTGCGCACCTGCCCGGCATGACGGCCTCGCTCACGCATCTGCCTGTTCTGGGTGTGCCCGTCGCCACCACGGCACTCGCCGGCCAGGACAGCCTCTTCTCCATTGTGCAAATGCCGGCCGGCGTTCCCGTCGGCACGCTCGCCATCGGTGAAACGGGCGCCACCAACGCAGGCCTTCTCGCCGCCCAGATCCTCGCACTCGCCGACGCAGCCTTGGCGAAGCGCGTCGAGGCCTACCGCGCCAAGCGCACCGCTTCGGTGGCCGAGGCACCGAAGGACAACTGATGCGCGCGCTCCCGCCGGGGTCCACGATCGGCATCCTAGGCGGCGGCCAGCTTGGGCGCATGCTGGTGCTGGCGGCGGCGCGGCTCGGCTTCAAGTGCCACATCTACACCGACGTCGACGGGCCGGCC